>JAGBXM010000026.1 GCA_017629275.1 Clostridia bacterium | reverse complement strand
CCACCGCCGAAACGATAAAAGCAGGTCCTGCGTTGGTCGAATAAATACACATTTTAACGGCTCTTTCCCGCGTGACGGCGCCGTCGCGGTAAAGTCCGTTGATAAGTTTTGCACCTACGGGATATCCCGACACAAGCGACAGTAAAAATGCCGTAAGCGCCGTTCCGTTAAGCCCTTTTTTAACGGCGGCGCTTGTGTTATCGGTCAGAACCTTGGACAAAAACACGGCCGCCGCCGTAAACAGAAACAGCGACGGGATAACCCTTTTTGCGGCAATATCCAGCCCTGCCGCGACGCCCCTTTGCACCGCTTTTGAAAACACCAGCATAAAAAAGCTTAACGTTGCCGTCGCGAAAACAACCGCTTTTCTTTGCAATTTTACCGTCATAAATCCCCACACCCTCGTTGAAATATATGAAAAAATGCTCGAATGAATGCTAAAAAGTTTTCATAAATTGAAGTAATCAGCAGTGAAAAGGGGATATTTATGAATAAAAAGTTTAAACCTGATTATAACAAAAAGCAACGTAAAGTAAGGTTTTTTGAGTCGTTGCCCGAAATTTCCAGCACGGTGCTTCAGATCGTCGGCCACCGTGAGGTTTTAGTCGACGGTTGCCGCGGCGTGGTCGATTATTACGACGACCGAATCACGCTTAAAACGGCCGACGGAACCGTCACGCTTTTGGGCGCCTCGTTAATTGTTGAAGAGTATCTTGACGGCAAATTAAAGATCAAAGGGACACTGCAAAGCATTGAGTTTTTATGTCAGAAGGAGGGCGGCTGATGGCTGATTTTTTGCGAAGCTGTAAAGGGTATGTCGGATTTGATATTATCGGAGAAGCGCCCGAGCGGCTATATAATTTATTGGTCAACAGCGGAGTCGATGTATGGAATCTACGCCGCCGCAAGGACGTTTTGTCGGGTTGTGTCGGATACCGTGATTATTTGAAGATACGTCCCTTTTGCCGAAGGGTTGGCGTCAAGACCCGCGTTACGGGGCGGTACGGGTTGCCGTTCTTTTTGAAAAGATACCGACTCCGTGTCGGTTTTTTCGCAGGAGTGGCTCTGTTTCTGGCGTCGCTTTTCTTTTTGTCCGGGTTTATATGGAACGTCAATGTGGTCGGCAACGAAACCATTCCGACAAGTGAAATTCTGACCGTGCTGGATAGTCTGGGACTTCGCGAAGGGGTCAGACGAAAGGGCTTAGACACCGAAGTTTTAAGGATGAATCTTGCTTTAAAGGTTGACGGATTAGCCTGGGCTGCCATAAATATAGAGGGTGTTAAAGCCACCGTGAATATAGCCGAATCGAGGCCGCTCAGAGGGGAAGCCGATGCGCCCTGCAATCTTGTTGCCGAGCACGACGGGGTTATTGTTGCCGTCGAGGTCGAGTCGGGAACCGCTGAGGTCAAGGTGGGACAGAGCGTGGCTAAAGGGGATCGCCTTGTGTCGGGGTTGATCGAGTATAAAGACGGCACGTATAAATTTGTTCCGTCAAAGGGCAGAATATATGCTGAAACCGAGCGTGAGATATCCTGCTTTGTGCCGTTTCGTCAATCGGTCACCGATCGCTCGGACGAGGCGGTTACACGGTACGCGGTGTCGTTTTTCGGGGTGAAGTTCCCGTTGTATTTAGGGTCGGTCAAGGGTGGCTACGAAGTTGAGCAGGAAATAAAGTTTTTCGAACGGGATGGCGCATATATTCCCGTCAGGCTTTACAAAACGGTATTTTTTAAAACCGAAACGCGTGAAATCGTACTGAGCGAGGACGAGGCACGGCAAAGGGCCGAGGAAAATTTAAATTCAAAAGAACAAGAGGAACTTCAAAACGTCGAAATTCTGCACAAATCGACCAACATTCAAGAGGTTGACGGCGGGATTTTGCTGACGGCAAAATATTCTTTAAAAGAAAATATTGCAAAGAAGGATTTATTGTTGATTTTAGATTAAAAATGATGTAATATAAAATAGAATAGGTATGTTATTTTCTTTTCTTGAAATTAAAGGTAGTGTGACAAAATTGACAGAACAGGTCGTTAATATTGAACGAATGGAATCGGTGTACGGACTTTTCGGAAATTTGGACGAAAATATCCGTCTTATTGAAAATCAGTTTTCGGTAACGGTATCGTTGCGTTCGGGCGAGATAAAGGTCTCGGGTGAACCCGAGGGTGTCGACAAGGCCGTCCGTACCATCAACGGACTTTTGTCGTTGCTCAGTCGCGGTGAGATACTGACCGAGCAGAACATCCGCTATATTATGTCACTTGCGGCCGACGGTGACGACAAGGGCATTCAGAAGTTAAGCGACACCGACTGCATCTGCATAACTTCAAAAGGTAAACCTATCAAACCTAAAACCATCGGACAGAAGCGTTACGTCGAGGCCATTCGCGACAACACCGTTACCATTGGTGTCGGCCCTGCGGGTACCGGTAAGACCTATCTGGCCGTTGCGATGGCGGTTGCCGCCTTCAGAGCCAAAGCGGTCAACCGAATCATTCTGACCCGTCCTGCCGTTGAAGCAGGTGAAAAGTTAGGCTTTTTGCCCGGTGACCTGCAACAGAAGGTTGACCCCTATCTGCGCCCTTTATACGATGCGCTTTTTGATATGCTGGGAGCCGAAAACTTTCAGAAATGTCAGGAACGCGGCGATATTGAGGTGGCACCGTTGGCCTATATGCGAGGCCGTACGCTCGACGACAGCTTTATCATTCTTGACGAAGCGCAGAACACCACAAGTGAGCAGATGAAGATGTTTCTGACCCGTCTCGGCTTTAATTCCAAGGCTGTTGTTACGGGTGACATTACACAGATTGATTTGCCCGACGGTAAAAAGTCAGGGTTAAAAGAGGTTCTGCACATTCTGGAGAACGTTGACGATATTGCTATTTCCAGGTTTAACGACCGCGACGTCGTCCGTCACCGACTTGTGCAGGAGATAATCAAGGCATACGAAAAATATGAAGAAAAAAATATAAGGAGTAAGCACAGTGGACAAGGATAAAGTAAAAGTAAACATTATAAACAAACAAAAAGCAGAAAAAATTCCTACAGGCTTCAGAATGCTTGTCCGACGTGCCTGCGTCGCCGTTTTAAAGCTTGAGGAGTTTCACGAAAACGCCGAGGTCGAGGTCTCGTTTGTCGACGATGAACAGATAAGACAGCTCAATCGGGATTTCAGAAATATCGACAGCTCGACCGACGTTTTGTCGTTCCCTTTGGGCGAAAACGGTGTTTATGACAAGAACCCCGCAACGGGTGCCAATATGTTGGGGGATATTGTTATCTCGGTTGAACACGCCAAGGCTCAGGCCGAGGAATACGGCCACACCTTCCAGCGTGAAATGGCATTTCTGACGGTTCATTCGATGCTTCATTTGCTTGGATACGACCACGTAAACGGTGGTATCGAGGCCGAGACCATGCGCGAAAAAGAAGAATCCGTGCTTTTGCAGATGGGTCTTACAAGAGAAGTAACCTTTACAGAATAGGAATTGAAAAATGGAAAAATCAGCATTTATTGCCATAGTCGGACGGGCCAACGTCGGCAAGTCCTCGTTACTTAACTGTGTTTTAGGTCAGAAGGTGGCCATTGTGTCAAACAAGCCGCAGACCACCCGTACACGTATTATGGGTGTCAAAACTTTAGATGAAACGCAGATAGTTTATATTGATACACCAGGTTTTCACAAACCGAAAAACCGTCTTGGTGAGCGTATGATGGATTCGGTGGCTCAAGGTCTTTCCGACGTCGATGCCGTCACTCTGGTGGTCGAGGCCTGTCCCAAATTCAAGCTCGATAAAGAGGACATGCCCAAAGCCGAAATTGCGCTTATCGAGGAGATCAGGCGCCGCAGACTGAAGGCGATACTCTGCATTAACAAGGTCGATCTGTTGGTCGATAAAAGTGATCTTTTAGAGGTCATTTCTGCTTATACTTCACTTTATGATTTTGAGGCGGTCATTCCCGTTTCGGCCAAAACGGGCGACGGTGTGGACTGTCTGTTATCTGAGCAGTTGAAGTACGCCAAGGAGTCACCGCATTTCTTTGCTGACGACGAGGTCACCGATCAGGCTGACAGTGTAATGGTGACCGAAATGATTCGTGAAAAGATGCTTCATTTACTCGATAAAGAGATACCTCACGGTGTTGCTGTGGGGCTGGAGCGTTTCTTTGAGCGCGACACGGTAAACGGTGAACCCATAATCGAGGCCGAAGCCACCATTTATTGTGAACGCGATTCACATAAAGGCATTATTATTGGCAAGGGCGGTGCCATGCTAAAAAAGATCGGTTCGTTGGCCCGTGCCGACATTGAAGAATTTTTCGGTTGTAAGTGCAACCTAAAGCTTTGGGTTAAGGTCAAGGAGGATTGGCGCAACCGCGACGGTCTCATCAGAAGTTTTGGATTGGATAATAAATAGAGTTTATATAAACAGTTAAAGCTGCGATAGCCTTCCCCAGCGGGGAAGGCAAAAAAACAAGTTACCACGTTTGAAGTAGATAGATATTAAAGTTAAAGATATTTTTTCCATTTAAAATTTCGTTTATTATTTTCCCTGCGGCACAAAATATTAACAGTATTTTGTGAGGTGGGCGTAATGGAAAGATTGACCGCGTGGGAGAAATTTATCGAAACCGGAAGCGTTTTGGATTATCTTCGGTACAAAGCCGAAAAGGAATTTTTAAAGGAGACGGCAGGTCTTGAAGTTCACGACAGAAGGGTTGATCATAAAATCGACGAATATCGGTGAAAGTGACCGCGTTGTGGTGGTTCTGACCAAGGATAGGGGACTTATGAGCGCCTTTGTTTCGGATGCGAGAAAGCCTAAATCCAAAAATTCGGCCGCTACGGCGTTGTTGTCGTATTCGAGTCTGACCGTTACTCAATCGAAGGACACCAACCGCATTACCGAGTCGGAGGTCATAGAAGCCTTTTTTGACTTAAGTTCCGATATTATGAAGCTCGGTCTTGCGCAGTATATTTGTGAGTTGTGTCTCGGTATCGTGCCTTACGATGATGAAAGTGAAGATTTTTTAAGGCTTTGTTTAAACTCTTTACATTTTATCGCCAAGGACAAAAAAGACCTTTATGCTGTCAAGGCTTTGACCGAACTGCGGCTGATGGTCATAGCAGGTTTTATGCCCGACCTTGTGGGATGCCGCGAGTGCGGTACCGACCAAGATTTTCCGCTTTTTTTAGACCTTACGGGCGGAGATATGCTTTGTAACACCTGCAAGGCCAATATGGAGACCCACGGCGCCTTTGCCGAACTTGACAAGACCACGTTTGCCGCGATGAGACATATCGTTTATTCGGATTTCGAGCGGCTTTATGCCTTTACTTTGCCGCCCGAAAACGCCAGATATTTAAGTTTTGTGACCGAACGTTTTGTTATGTCACAGACCGAACGTAAATATAAAACACTTGAATTTTTCCACAGCCTGGAAGTAAGTCGTTTACCTTAAAACTGTGAATTTGGAGATATTATGGAATACATACACCACACCGAAGCGTTAGAGCTTGATAAGGTACTCAAAATGGTGGCCGACCGCGCATCAATGTCCGATGCCAAGGAGTTGGCTTTATCGTTGCGTCCCGAAACGAAATTGAACGACGTTATGACCCTTATCAACCAGACCGACGATGCGTTCCGTTTGTCGTCGGGCTACGGTTCGCCGTCGTTCGGTAACGCCAAGAATATTACCAACGCTTTGGCAAGGGCCAAAAACGGCGGTGTGCTGTCGATGCGTGAACTGCTCGATATTGCCGAGGTGCTTCGTATTATCCGTTCTTTGAAGGAATGGAGAGCACATTGCGAAAACGTTGAATCGGAATATATTTCGCCGTTTTTCGACATTTTATTGCCAAATAAATATTTTGAAGATAAAATACTGACCTCGATCCGTTCTGAGGACGAGATGGACGATAATGCGTCACCGAGGTTGCGTGACATTCGTCGCAAGATTCACTCTTCGGAGCTCAACGTTCGTGACCGTCTTGAAAAAATGGTGCGGTCCAGCCAGTATTCGAAATTTTTGCAGGATGCGATAATCACACAACGTGACGGACGTTACGTTATCCCTGTCAGAGCCGATAGCCGAAACGAAGTACCGGGACTTTTGCACGATACCTCGTCGTCGGGTGCGACGCTGTTTATTGAGCCGATGGCCATTGTCGAGATAAACAACGAGATTCGCGAACTGTTGGTCAAGGAAAAGGAAGAAATTGACCGTATTCTGGCCGAGTTGTCGGGTGAGGTTGCAACCTTTGCACCCAATATCGTGACCTCTTATGAAGCCACCGTTCAGTTGTGTGTGATATTTGCCAAGGCTTCGTTGGCGTCAACCATGAGAGCCTGTAAACCGCAACTGAATGACGAGGGCAGAATATATCTTAAAAACGCACGTCATCCGTTGCTTGACCGTAAGACGGTGGTACCCGTCACCATCCCGTTGGGTGAGGAGTTTGACACCCTCATAATTACGGGCCCTAACACGGGCGGTAAGACGGTTTCGATAAAGACGGTCGGTCTGTTGACCCTGATGGCAATGTGCGGTCTGCTTTTGCCCGTGTCTGATGGGAGTCGGATCTCGGTCTTCAATAACGTGTTGGCCGACATCGGGGACGAGCAGTCCATTGAACAGTCGCTGTCGACATTTTCGTCGCATATGACGAGAATCATAAATATAATGAACGTGGCCGATGAGCATTCGCTTGTCTTAATTGATGAGTTGGGAGCAGGTACCGACCCCGTTGAGGGTGCGGCATTGGCACAGGCCATTTTGATGAAGCTACGTGAAAAGGGTGCCAAAATCGGCGCCACCACGCACTATGCGGAACTGAAATCCTACGCACTTGAGACCGAGGGTGTCTGTAACGCGAGTTGTGAATTCGACGTACAGTCGCTAAAGCCCACCTATCATTTGCACGTGGGACTGCCGGGACGTTCCAACGCGTTTGCCATTTCGACAAGGTTAGGACTCGACCCCGATACAGTTGCGTTGGCCGAAGGTCTTGTTAAGGACGAGGACGCGCGTTTTGAACGGGTCGTCGGTGCTTTGGAGACCGCCGTGCGTGAGGCCGAACGCGACCGAGCCGAGGCACAGCGCATAAAGGGCGAGATGGAGGCCTTGAAGTCGACCAGAAAAGCACAGGCGGACGAGCTGCAACGCAACCGCGACAAGGCTATGGAAAAGGCGCGCGAGCAGGCAGGAGCCATTGTTGACCGTGCCCGTGCCGAAGCCGAGAAGTTGTTGGCCGAGTTAGAGGCGCTCAAAAAGGGCAACGGTGACGTTGAAGAACGTATCCGCCGAGCCCGTGCCGAGGTCAAGGGCGGAATCCGTAAAATGGAGGAGGCCGCAGACCCTATCGAACGTCAGGCCGAGGGCGGAGGCTTTGCCGCGCCGCTTAAAAAAGGCGACCGTGTAATGATGGTATCCATCCGCAAAGAGGCCATTGTTTTAGAGGATCAGAAGGGTGACGAGGTGCAGATATCGGTCGGTATGATACGCACCAAGGTCAAGATAAACGATCTGAAGCCGATTGAAAAATCCAAGGGTACCGTTGCCAAAACGCGCACCGTCAAAAAGGCGACCAACCCCGACGGTAACATACGAAATGCCCAAAGCGAGATCGACATCCGCGGCTTTACGGGTGATGAGGCTGCACTGGAGCTTGACCGATTTATTGATAACTGTGTGATGGCCGGTCTTAATACCGTGTGGATAATTCACGGCAAGGGAACGGGCGCACTTAAAAAGGCGGTACACGCCTATCTTCGCACCAACAAAAGTGTCAAGGAATTCCGTTTCGGAGTTTACGGCGAGGGCGAAGACGGTGTTACGGTCGTGACTTTGAAATAAACTAATTCCCAATATTGAAAGGAATGAACGTTTTGGAAAGCAACAAAAGGTCTTTTACGGCCGACTTTAAAAAGTATTGGCCGTTGTTACAAAACCTTGCGAGTAAGGACTTTAAGATAAAATACCGTCGAAGCGTATTGGGCATCGCGTGGAGCATACTGAATCCGTTGCTCACGATGCTGGTACTGACTGCAGTTTTCGGCTTTATGTTCGGTATCCGCGATTACCCCGGTGTGTCGGATTTTGCCGTTTTTTACATCGTAGGTGCCGCTATGTGGAACTTTTTTGCCGAAGCCACCTCAGGCTCGATGACGTCGGTGTTGGCATCGGCCTCGCTTATTAAAAAGGTTTACATTCCGAAATATATATTCCCGTTGGAAAAGTGCCTGTTTTCGCTTATAAATTTTGCTTTTTCACTTATCGCAGTGGCCATTGTTATGGCCTTGAGATTCGGCAGGTTTGATATGGGTTGGACGGTTGTACTCATTCCGTTGCCCGTGCTTTACTGTCTGATGTTTGCCGTCGGTATCAGTATGTTTTTGTCGGCGGTCAGCGTGTTTTTCAGGGATATAATCCATCTTTACAGCGTTATATTGACGCTTTGGATGTACCTCACCACGCTTATCTATCCCCTGAGTATGATCGAAAAGCAGTTCGACCCCGATTCGCCTTTGCGCTTTGTGGTTTACATCATCAAGTATAATCCGATGTCGGTCTACGTAAACTTTTTCCGCGACATCGTTATGAATAACACCGTTCCGTCTTTGGAACAGAATCTGATTTGCATAGGCTACGGTGTGGTTGCACTGGCCATCGGTATTTTCACGTTTAAAAAGTTAGAGAAAAAGTTTATACTTTACATCTGATAGGGGGGATAACGTTGTCTGAACAGTATGCAGTAGAACTCAAGGATATTGAGATGCACTTTAATATGAGCAAGGAAAAACTGCAGAGTCTTAAAGAGTATCTTTTGAAATTTTTAAAACGCGAATTACAGTATGAAGATTTTATTGCGCTCAACGGCGTTACGCTCAATATTGAAAAGGGTGACGTTTTCGGCATTGTCGGTCTTAACGGCTCGGGTAAATCGACGCTGTTGAAGATAATTTCGGGCATTCTGACCCCTACGAAGGGTTCGGTCGTGACCCGCGGCGTTATCGCGCCGCTTATTGAACTCGGCGCAGGCTTTGACCTTGAACTGACAGCACGTGAGAATATTTATCTTAACGGCTCTGTTTTGGGATTTTCCAAAAAATATATCGACGAGCATTTTGATGAAATAGTCGAGTTCTCCGAAATGCAGGATTTTCTGGATACGCCGATGAAAAACTATTCATCGGGTATGATAGCGCGAATCGGTTTTGCTATTGCTACCATGACGGTGCCCGACATACTTATTGTTGATGAGATATTGGCGGTCGGTGATTTCAAGTTCCAGGAAAAGTGCGAGGCACGTATAAACGAGATGATGAACAACGGTCACACCACCGTTATCGTGGTCAGCCACTCGATGGGACAGATAGAGCGTTTGTGCCGCCACTGCGCCTGGCTTGAACACGGCAACCTCAGAATGGTGGGCGATTGCGCCACCGTTTGTGAGGCTTATAAAACTGCGTATTAAGAAAGTTAGGTGCCTTAATGTGAAGGAAAGACAAAAAAGAGTTGCCGCCATACACGACGTATCGGGCTTCGGCAAGTGTGCGTTGACGGTTGCATTGCCTGTAATATCGGCGGCAGGAATAGAAACGGCGGTCATACCGACGGCGGTGCTTTCGACTCATACGGGCGGTTTTACGGGGTACACCTGTTTGGATCTGACCGACGAAATGAAGAAAATATCGGCCCATTGGAAGTCGTTGGGGTTGGAGTTTGATGCCATTTACAGCGGCTATCTTGCTTCAAAAGAGCAGGTTGATATTGTGGCAGATTTTATCGACAGTTTTCGGGGCGAGGGCACCTTTGCGGTGGTCGACCCCGCAATGGCCGACAACGGCAAAATGTACGCCTTGCTCGATCTCGGTTTTGCGAAAGAAATGAAACGGCTTTGCGAAAAGGCCGACATAATGGTGCCTAATATCACCGAGGCCTGCTTGTTGCTCGGTGAGGAGTATCACAGTGGGCCGTATACCGAGGAATACATAGGACGTTTGGTCAGAAAGTTGGCTATGCTCAATGGCGGCAAGGTAGTGCTTACGGGAGTTCATTTTGATGAAAATTCCATTGGTGCCGCTTGTTTCGACTATAATTCGGGCGCAGTGTATTATTATCTGCGCGACCGCGTTGACGGTATGTTCCACGGTACGGGTGACGTGTTTGCAAGTGCTTTAACCGCCGCATTGATGCGCGGTAAGGACCTGACCGACGCCACAAGAATTGCCGTTGATTTTACGGTGGACAGCATTCAGAGGACCTCGTTTTCGGGCGACGACCACCGTTACGGAGTCGATTTCGAAAACGGCCTCGGTGAGTTTATCGGAATGTTAGAGGAATAACAAAAAGCGCGGCTGACTTCAGCCGCGCTTTTTGTTTATTAAAACGGTAAATTATTAACCGATAATACAAAGTGAAGTTTGGGCTTCGCCCAAGTGAAGCACCGGTGATGCGCTGTGAAGTATCGTGCTTACGCACGAAGTGAAGTTAAGTGTGCCACTCACGCTCGCAGGCACTTCACGATGCGTAGCATCACTTCACGCACCGAAGGTGTGTTTATCGTGCCGTAAGGCACACTTAGTTGAAAAGAAACACCTTTTGTCAGTAGACAAAAGGTGTTTCTTTTTCTGGTGGAGACGGTGGGGATCGAACCCATGACCTTACGGATGCGAACCGTACGCTCTCCCAGCTGAGCTACGCCCCCATAGGTCGGAACTAAAAGTTCCGAACAAAGTAATATTACCACTGATTTTAGTTTAATGCAACATATTTTAAAGATTTTTCGTTCTTTTACCGCGGGTTTTGATTCCCGACCACAGGAAAATGATTATCTGCGCGGGCACTCCCACGATAAACACCAGCCATAGGTTAAATCCGATGCCGACAAAGGTGATATAAAGTGACGCCAACGCCGACCACATTAAAAGGGAAACTATAAGAAAATTCATCCGACGGTTAAACCATATTGAATTAAACACCAACCAGACGATCATACTTACGGGGACGGAATAAATAAAGCAAAGTGAAATGGCGGTGGCAGGAAGTGAAGTTGCCGATTCCAGAACAAAGAATATAAAGGTCGCCACAAACCATACAAGTGCAATGCTTATACCCGTAATTATCACGCGGTTGCGTTTTTTGCGGCGGCTTATCTTAAGGTTTTCATTTATTTCTTCGGTGTGGTCGAGCTTCAGAAGATAATCGACCGTAACCTCAAACATATCGGCAATGCGTTTAAGGACCGCGATATCGGGAACCGATTCACCGCGTTCCCACTTGGAAACGGCCTTGTCGGAATAATTAAGCTTTTCGGCAAGTTCGACCTGTGTCATACCGCTTTCGCGTCTTAATGACGTAATGTTGGCGGCGATGACCGACTTTAAATCGTCCACAATATCACACCCTTTTCGGTAGAATTTCAAAAATCGGCTTGGTTGAGCCATTTTTTTAATATTATAGCATACTTTCTGCCCGATTTCAAGACCCGAAAAACACCAATTCTACCGACGGTAGAGGTTACAAAATTCGACTCTACCGCTTATTTCCCAACGGTATAGACGGCCGCTTCATCGGTTTAGTGACTTAATGCGGGGTTTGGGGTATGATATTGCTATCGAATTTATTGGAGGCAAATTTTATGAACAACTATGTTTTGTTTACCGACTCGGCTTGTGACCTCGGTAAAGAACTGCTCGACAGTATGAACGTAAGATATGTAAATCTTTCCCTTATATTTGACGGCGACACCACAGAATATAAAAATGACGAGATTGACAATAAAGAGTTTTACGATAAAATGCGACAGGGCGCTACCGCAAAAACATCGGCCATAAACGTTGACGGCTTTAAAGAGGTATTTGAGGCCGAACTAAAAAAAGGCAACGATATTCTCTATCTCGGTTTCTCGTCGGGACTCAGCACAACCTTCAACTCGGCGCGCCTCGCAGCCGACGAGTTGACCGACCTTTACCCCGAGCGTAAGATTATTGTTGTAGATTCTTTGGCCGCTTCGGCAGGGTTTGGTATGCTGGTGGCTTTGACCGCCAAAAAGCGTGATGAGGGAGCGAGTTTAGAAGAGGCGGCCGATTTTGCGCGTGAGACCTATCCGAAACTTGCTCATTGGTTCACCGTTGATGACCTCGTATACTTAAAGCGCGGTGGAAGAGTCAGTCCTGCTGTTGCTTTTGTCGGCGGTCTGCTCGGTATCAAGCCAATTTTACATGTTGATGATGAGGGACATCTCATTAAGGTATCCACGGTGCGCGGACGTGCCGCCGCCATCAAGGCACTTGCCGACCGTTTCGGCGAAACTGCCATTGACAATACCCAGGGCCCTGTTTATATCAGTCACGGCGACTGTGAGGACGATGCCAAGCAGTTGGCCGATATAATTGAAAAAACCTACGGCGTCAAGACTGAGATCACCGTTTACGTCGGCCCCGTTATCGGTGCACATTCGGGTCCGGGCACCCTTGCGCTCTTCTTCTTGGGAAAGGAAAGATAAGCTAAATGGAAAGAACGCCTTTAAAGGCAAGAATGCTCCCCGATTATACCCGTGGTGAAGAAATATTCAATATGGTCACCCATATCGTCGGCGGTGCCTTGGGTGTTGCGGTTTTGGTGCTTTGCGTTATAAAATCGGCACTGTTTGGCAACGTGTATTCGGTTGTGGGAAGTGCCATTTACGGCGCTTCAATGGTAATGCTTTATACCGTTTCGAGCGTCTATCACGGATTGGGATTTTCGGTTCCGATGGCCAAAAAGGTTATGCAGGTCATCGACCATTGCACGATATATTTACTGATAGCAGGAACCTATACGCCGATTCTTCTGACCGCCATTCGTGAATATGACCCCGTTACGGCGTGGGTACTGTTTGGTGTCGAGTGGGGATTTGCCGCGTTGGGCGCAACACTTAATGCCATCGATCTCAAAAAATATTCCGTATTTTCAATGATATGCTACATCGGAATGGGTTGGGGCATCGTTTTCGCGGGTAAGACCGCTATTGCCGCCATCCCGTTTTCGGGATTGATGTTCCTCTTGGCAGGCGGAATCGCCTATACAATAGGCGCTGTCATTTACGGATTCGGAAAAAAGTGCCGTTATATGCACTCGATCTTCCATATATTTGTGGTATTGGGAAGCTTGTTGCAATTTTTCTCAATTCTGTTTTGGGTAATATAAACCAACCGCCCCGACACGATGCGTCGGGGCGGTATTACTATTTAACCTCAATCAGTTCATATTCTCTCGAGCCGTAGCCGTGTTCCGAGGCGGCTTCGATGGTGTGAATTCCGTTGCGGCTTTCAACACGTTTCAGGAAATGCGCCTTGCCGGGGTCGTCACTTGCATACACAAGGTCGATACAGGCCTGGTCAATGGCAATGGGGTCGGTCGATACTAAAATTCCGATGTCTTTCATACACGGGTCTTCGGCAATTTCGCAACAGTCGCAGTCGACGCTCATATTTTTCATAACGTTGATGTAGACCAGTCGGCCGTTGAAGTATTCGATAACGCTTTTGGCGGCATCGGCCATTGATTCGAGGAAGAGGTTGTGCTCGGCCGTCCATATTTTGTCGGGATCACCCGCGCCGTGAATGTAGGCCTTGCCGAAGGACGAGGCTATTCCGATGGAAAGCTGTTTTAATGCACCGCCGTAACCGCCCATCGGGTGACCCTTGAAGTGTGACAACACCAGCATACTGTCGTATTTTTCGATGTTTTTGCCGACGAAGTTTTTCTGGATAACCTTACCGCCGTTGATGGGCAGTTCCTTGTCGGGGCCTTTTGCGTCCAGCAGATCGACCTTAAAATAATGGCTCCAACCGTGGTATTCGATGAGTTTTATGTGCTTTTCGGTCGTGTTACGCGCGCCGTCGTAAGCGGTATTGCACTCGACCACCGTGCCGCCGACGTGGTTGATAACAGGCTTCCAGAAATCGGGTTTTAAGAAGTTTTGATTGCCTTTTTCACCCGAGTGGACCTTGACGGCCACGTTGCCGGAAAGATTTTCGCCTGACAATTTGTAGAGCTTTAAGACCTCATCGGGAGTGATGGTTTTGGAAAAATACACCTTAGGTTTTGACATAATATCACCTTTCAAAAACAGAGTGGCACGTAAAAATTTTCTTAATAAATTATATCCCATTATTCTTTAAAAATCAATTCGGATTGTTGGCGGTACATTAAATTTGTAGATTTGAGGTGAGGGAATATTAAAGCAACAAAGTGCGTATAATAATGTTGAATATGCTGTAAAATAAAAAAGTTTTCTAAACTTCAAAAAAACACTTGCATTTTCGAAATACTTGTAGTATAATAATCAAACAGTCGAAAGACTGACGGCGAAAAGCCGCAATTTAATATCGCGGGGTAGAGCAGCCTGGTAGCTCGTCGGGCTCATAACCCGGAGGTCGTCGGTTCAAATCCGGCCCCCGCAACCAAAAAATCTCTTCGTTCCTTTTGGAACGGAGAGATTTTTCTTGTTATGAGTATAGGTTGAACCGACGGCCGACGGGTTTCCGGAGCAACACACGCGACCGCGTCCGGTGGACGATGAAGGGAGCGTTTGTTGGCGCAGCGGTCGACAGAGGCGAGGGCGTGTGCCGACGCCCGAGAAAATGTCGGGCACCGCAAGAGTGCAAGCAAACGAAGTTTGCGCGAAACGGTTCAAATCCGGCCCCCGCAACCAAAAAATTCCCAAGTCGAAAGACTTGGGATATTTTTTTGGAACGATGTGTTCCGCAAACGGAACGTGATGCGCCTTGCGGCGTGATGCATCCTTCGGACGTGATGTTTGCCTTCGGCAAGTGAAAAGGAACACATCACATCACTGCGAACATAGTGAGCAACATCACTATGCGAAGCATAACATCACTTCGGCGTAGCCGATACATCACCTATCTCCGCCGCCTTTTTTCGGGATACCGCAAGGTGGGATATGTTCATACAAAGTGGTGGAAAGAGAAAGCATGTCCCACCCCGCAACCAACATTGCGAACCGATTTAAGCTTCGGCGCAGAAAAAGTCCGAAACCACAACGGTTTCGGACTTTTTTATCCCGTTTTATGAAGTGAAACTCAATAGATATCCTAAGCTCAAAACGACCTTCGGGGAGGACATGAACCAAAACTTGCAGTTTAATTATTGAAATGTAATTTGTAATATGATACAATACAATACAATACAATATGGCCAAATATATAACTGCGTTTTTTTTGAAGGAGGAATTAGATATGGAAAAAAGTTACAGTTTAACCCTTCCCGAATGGGGACCGTATAATAAAACATATTTAGGTGCGGCTCATATTGCAGATAAGAAAAAGGGGTTGAGATTTGACCTTAATTTATTCCCGGGATATTTTCGCAGAAGCGTTATGTCGACAAGAGATCTGGCAGACAGCGGCGTAAAAATGATGGGTGCTTCAAAGAAGCTGACAAGATTTATATACAGATATGAGTTAGAGTGGAAAGACAGAGTTTACATTGACGCGGATTTCAAATCGGAAAACAATGTAATGACGGTTAAATGCGACTTTGTAAACAATACCCAAAGGCCAGAGAGTCTTTCCTTAAATGCCGTTATGAGTATGAAAGGCTGCACACATAATCACAATCCCGTTTTGCCGAATGAGGCCAATGTCATAAACGGGTTATGGATTGATGCACTTGATTATTCCGATATAAAAACATCTCAAAAAATAGCATCCGACGGACTTTATCTCGGCGAGTCACGTGCAAGCGGTTTTGTGGGCGGAAGCTTTATCAGTTCTCGCTTTTTTGGCAAAAAAGGTGACAGTCTAAGTTATAAATTCGATGAAACCTTGTTCCAAAGAATCGGCATACGCTATAAAGGCTCGGGCAAAATAAACTTAAAACTCGGTGAAAATCTATATGAGATAGATTTGCCTTTCACAGAAGAAATTTCTGTGTATACGGTTGATGTTCAAAGCGGTAAATACTCTGCGTTTGATGTTTATCCTTTGGATTGCACTGTCGATTTTGACGGGTTTGTAATAGGTGACGTTGAATTTTCAAATTACAACCATTATTTTACTCCAAAATGTGAAAATACCGACGACGGATTGAAGATTCTTTTTGGGGATAAAGAATATGTGGTAAAAGTGGATACCGAAAGCTATGTGTTAAGAGATCTTTATACCGCCGATGTCGGGCAGCTCCTTGTATCGTCAGTACATAATCACGTATCAACCAAGTTGGGTAATGGAAAAGGCCGGTATGTAGACCTTTTTATACGTCCTGTATTTGTGGAACCAAATTCCAAAAAGACGGTTACAATTACTATTACTGCGCCAAAGGGCGAGGGCTTCGGCTCTGAACACACAATTGTTGAGCCCATCTGTAATTCTTTGGGAGAAAAGTACCGGATTTCTCAAAAGATTATGAGTGCGGTTACGCTTACAAATGTTGTATGGCCCATATATTCGAGGCGCGGATATATTCTCCATAATACCCCGGGCAGAAATTGGGACTTGCTATATACGTGGGATTCGGGATTCATAGGTATGGGCCTTTCAGAGTTGGATATCGGCAGGGCAAAAGAATGTCTGAACGCATATCTTACCCCAGTGGGAGATATTCATTCACCCTATATTTTCCATGGCACCCCGCTTCCTACACAAATCTTCTTATATGCAGAAATTTTTTCAAAAACATCAGACGTAGAGTTTCTGAAAGAATTTTATCCGTTGATATATGCGCAATACAGATTTTTTGCGGATATGAGAAAAAGGCCCGATGCCAAAAAGACGGTTATGTTTGCACTATGGGATATATTTTACAATTCGGGCGGCTGGGATGATTACCCGACACAAAACTATGTTCACAAAAACCGCCTTGAAAAAGAGGTGTGTCCCGTTATTAACACCGCAATGACTGTTTTGTTCGGAAAGATCCTCAAAAATCACGCGGAAATTTTGTCGCTTGATACTAAAGAACTTGATGAAGATATCGCGTTTTATTCAAATGCAATAGAATCGTATGCGTGGGATGATGACAGCGGATATTACGGCTATGTTAAAGACGACGGTACAGTTTTAAAAATAGACAATATCAATGCTGATATGGGAATGGATGGCGTTACTCCTTATATAGCGGGTATAAGCAGTAACGAAAGGTCCGAAAGAATCATAGACAACATAAAAAGCGGTATGGTGACGCCGATAGGAATAAGCGTTGTTGACACCCGTGCCCCATATTACAGCGAAGAAGGCTATTGGAACGGTTCTGTATGGATGCCTCACCAATGGATTTTGTGGAAAGCTTGTCTTGATAACGGTGAAGCGGAATTTGCACAAAGCATAGCCGAAACCGCGCTCAACTTATGGGAAAGCGAAACATCATACACATATAACTGTTATGAGCATTTTATGATCGCCAACGGCAGAGGCGCCGGTTTCCATCAGTTTTCAGGTCTGTCCACCCCTGTTTTGATGTGGTTTTCTTCATACTATAAGCCATATACCGTAACAAGCGGCTTCTTAACGGTTATAAAAAACAAAACAGTAATGGATGCTAATTTGGAATTTGAAATTAAATCTACTGCACAAAAACCCGTTGTTATAGTTTGTATGCCTGAAAACGAAAAGTATACTGTAAAAACGAGCGGAAAAGTAACGGTCAAAGGTGGAATTTATACAATACATTTTGACACCCCTGTGGAAGAAAAAATTATTGTAAAAAAGGATTAGATACTTAAATCGGTACAACTTGCCAACGCCCATTTTGAGCTGAAGTTTCAAGCAATTGACCGTTGAAGGTTACCGCTATCTCACCGTCACCCTTGCCGTAAATCTTTATCGGCTTGGAGTGAGGGAAAACGGCATTGTCAGTGAAAATGGGGTCTAACGAAAATTTCACAGCACTCCATCTCCCTTCAAAAGCTCTTGTGTCACATATTCTCCGTACATTTTCTGAATCTCGGGGTCGGGATGTACACCGTCAACCATATGTTTTGCCTTAAAGTCCGTATTTGTGGGGTCAAAGCCGATATTCTCACCGTTAATAACACGAAAACCGTAACGGTAACAAGCCACCTCTTTAATGGCAACCGAGTTGGGACAATCCTCGCCAATGGCGGTATAAGTTCCGCGTGTTATCGAATCGCCATAGACCACAACCTTTGCGCTGTTGTAGGAAATTTCCTCAGAGTAAAAACCGCTTTCATTATTCAAACCATAAGCGCTGAACACAAAGTTGCAAACGGTGGTTGTGTCGTACAATCCGTGAGGGTGGTGGTCGCAATAAGGCTTTACCACCCGGGCTATCTTACCGCCCGCCGCCTTGAGCTTATTATAAAAAGGCTGTCCGTTTTCAGAATAGGGAACGTATCGGTCAACTGCACCGCAAATAAGCAAAATCGGGATTTCTGTTTTGGCCAAAATTTCGGCATTGTCAAGCGGATTACCGTGAAACTCTCGCCAATTTTCCTCGGTTATGCCATAGATTGCCTTACATTCTTCCCGCGATGGACATGGAAGCCGCGCAAAAGTTGGATAGCATCATACTTAGGTGTGCAGATCAGTAAAAAGATGATCGAGTCTTACGAAAACAGCATTAAGTAAGAAATCTTAATTTTATAAAAATCGGCCCTCGGGGAAATATCCTCGAGGGCTGTAATTTTAGATTAACGATATTTGGTCTATTCTAAAAACTGTTTTAAATCTTCAGAGGGTGAACGACCTACATACTTTTTATATTTACGGTAAAAGGCAGAATAATCTCCAAATCCGCTTACAGAAAAGGCATCAGACACGCTTTGTGTAAGATATAACTGTTGACGAGCGGAAAAAATACGCTTTCTTATAATATATTCCCATATGCTACAACCCATTACCTCTTTAAAACGTCTGCCCAGATACGCTTTATCTCTGTAAATCGCTCTTTCAATGGATTCGAGCGAAATATTTTCGCCAAAATGTCGGTCGATGTAGTGAATTATCTGCTTTACCAGGTCATCCTCAGTTTCATCATAAGTATTTGCGTTTTGAGACGAGTTCATAATTTTATGCACAGTTAAATTAATTAATGAAATAGATAGAGATTTCTTAGCGCATTCAGAATCAGCATTTTTTAAAATATCAATACTCTCTAAAAGCCAATCAATTTCCTTTTCATTGAATTTTGCCACACATCCTCCCTTGGATGCATTTTTTAAAAGCTCCTCACATCCCGTTGGCAGATATTTTTCGCCAAACATAAGAGCGATACGTTCATATGGCTTGGCATCTGATTCCAGAAGCAGGTTATGTGTTTGTCCACAAAGGGTAAAAATTAAAACGCCACGCTCCAAAGGCACAATATTACCTTCAACAACAAAATCGCCGTCACCGCTTAAAAAAAGGTAAATTTCATACATATTGTGCGAATGACTTTGAAAAGCGAAGTTATCAATAGAAGGCTTTTCGGTAAGGGTATGATGTATTTTAAGACTTTCTTCACGGTACGAAAACAAAATTTCTTTTTCCATTATCATCACCAAGATAATAATAACACACGACGTCGCGATTTGCAATAATTAGTTCAAAAATTGCAATGTACTTGCAAAAAAAGATGTAGTATACTTAAAATACAAAACTAAAAGGAGTATTGCATATGCAAAATTTCAAAAAAGATAAATTGACAGTAAAAATTTTCGACACTCGTGCTGAAATGGGTGCAAATGCAGGTAAAGAGATTTCTGACTGCATTAAAACTCTGCTTTCTGTTAAGGATGAACTTAATATGATTTTTGCCGCCGCACCCTCTCAGAATGAAGTTTTGGAGTATCTGGCAAATGATAAAACAATCCCTTGGGAGAAAATCAACGCTTTTCATATGGATGAGTACGTTGGAATTGACAAAACCGCACCTCAAGGTTTTGCAATGTTTTTAAAGAATGCTTTATTTGATAAAGTTCCGTTTAAAACTGTAAATACCCTTGATTCTACAGCCGACCCCGATGAAGAAGTCAAGCGTTATTCAAAGCTTTTAAAAGAAAATCGCGTTGATATTGTTTGTATGGGTATTGGCGAAAACGGTCACATTGCATTTAACGACCCCCACGTTGCTGACTTTAATGATGAAAACCTTGTTAAGAAGGTAGATTTAGACGACGTTTGCCGTATGCAACAGGTTCACGACGGTTGCTTTGCAACTCTTGACGATGTTCCAAAATATGCACTGACTCTAACCGTTCCCGCTCTTGCAGCAGGCAGATATCATTTCTGTGTTGTTCCTGCCGCAACAAAGTCAAATGCAGTTAAAAATACCGTTTACGGAGATATTAATGAAAAGTGCCCTGCAACCATACTTCGCACTCTTGACAATGCCATTCTTTATTGCGATAATGACAGCGGTGCTTTAATCAAGGAGTGAGTTAATTGTCAAATTATCCTTTCAAATTAGGTGTAATTACCGATGAGGTATCACAAGACATTTTTAAAGCCGCAGAATTTGCCAAAATGCATGGACTTGATTCTCTTGAAATACGCTCGGTTAATAACCATTCCCCTTACGAAATAACCGATAAGGATGTTGCAGAAATTAAGAAAGCTGCAAAGGAAAACGGCTTAGAAATTGTCGCTATATCTTCTCCGCTTTTTAAATGTGATTTTAATGATGAAACCGCAAGAAAAGAACACATTGAAGGATTTAAAAGGTGTGTAAAAGTCGCAAAAGAGCTTGGCGCAACCATGATTCGCGGTTTTGATTTCTGGGCAATTGGCATTTCTTTAGAGGAAAGAGCAAACGCATATGAGCCTATTGCCGAAATCTGCGAAAAAGAAAATATCACCTGCGTTATTGAATTTGACCCTTCGGTACATAGTTCAACTGCGGCTCTTACTGCCGAGCTGGTCAATAAAATTGACCATCCAAATATAAAGGCATTATTTGATCCCGGTAATCTCCCCTTTGCCGACCTCAATACTCCACCTTTCCCCGATGCTTACAATCAGTTAAAGTCTAACGTAAAGCATATACATATTAAAGACCCGGTTGTAATTAACGGTAAGGTGGATTGTGTCAGAGTTGGTGATGGTGATATCGTTGATTACGTTGGCTTATTTAAGCAACTTGTCAAGGACGGTTACGATGGTCATATAATGCTTGAAACTCACTATAGAAAAAACGTAGAGTTAACCGAGGAACAGTTAAAAAGACCGGGTGGCACCGCTTTTACAGATGGTGCTTACCCCGCTAGTGAAGAAAGTATAATTTCACTTAAAAATATAATTGATAAAGCTTTGGAGGCGTAATTATGAAAAAGTTAAATGTAGCAATTATTGGTCAAGGCAGAAGCGGTAGAGATATTCACGGCGCATATTTCAAAAGCGCAGACAACACAAAATATAACGTTGTTGCAGTTGTAGACGCAATTGAGGCTCGTCGCACTCGTGCTAAAGAGGAATACCCCAATGCGACCGTTCACGCAGACTATACCGAGCTTTTTGGCAGAACCGATATTGATTTAGTTGTAAACAGCACCTTCTCGCAACAGCATGCCGCTATCACTATTGATCTTTTAAATAATGGTTTTAACGTAGTTTGCGAAAAACCTTTTGCCAAAACCTATGAGGATGGTTGCCGTATGGTTAATACTGCCGAGAAAAACGGCAAAATGCTTAATGCC
This sequence comes from Clostridia bacterium, assembly GCA_017629275.1. Taxonomy (GTDB): domain Bacteria; phylum Bacillota; class Clostridia; order Oscillospirales; family Acutalibacteraceae; genus UMGS172. Next base: position 3,435 of record JAGBXM010000026.1, on the reverse strand, counting down.
TTCCAGCAATCGCGATTTGCTCCTTATTTCGTGAAAATCAGAGAAATTCTTGCAAGCGGAATTCTCGGTGAAGTTATAGAAATTCGTTCTACTTTTGGCGGTTTTGCGCGTCGTTGGGACTGGCAGACATCATTAGACCATGCCGCAGGTAATGTTCGTAATACAGGTCCTCATCCTCTCGACCAGGCTCTTGCACTTTTAGATTTTGCCGATGATATTTCTGTTTACTCAAAGCTTGCTTGTTATAACGATTTTGGTGATGCAGAAGACTATGCAAAAATTATTCTTACTGCTCCCCAAAAGCCCTTGGCTGAATTGACAATTTCAAGTTATGACGGCTATGCTCAGCCGATCTACATTATCAGCTGTAAAAACGGTTGCCTTAAATCCACCGCAAATAAAATTGAAATCAAGTATTTCGACCCCAAAACTGCACCCGAGCAGAAGCACACTGTTGCTCCCCTTGAAAAGGAAGACGGAACGCCTGCATACTGCTCAGAAACCCTTGATTGGAAAACCGAAACCTTTGAAGTTAACGGCAGTGTTTTTACCAAGGGTACTGATTCCTACTACAATATGATTTATGATTATCTTGTAAACGGCAAAGAAATGGAAGTAAATCCTTATCAGGTTTTAAAACAGCTTAAGATAATTGACCTTGTTCATGCTCAGAATCCCCTTACCATTAAACCTGAATTACGCAAATAGTTTTTAGGAGGATACTAAAATGAAGGTAGCAATTTTAGGCTGCGAAAACTCTCATGCTTGGACTTTTGCACAGCACATAAGCGAAAACCCGAAGTATAAGGATATTGAACTTGTCGGCATTTTCGGTTACGATGATGTAGGAGACAAAAAAATTATGGAAAAAGGTCACTGCAACTACGTAACGAATGACCCACACGAATTTTTAGGCAAGGTGGATGCTATTATCTGCACCGCACGTCACGGAGATAACCACTACGAATGTGCAATGCCTTACATTAAGGCGGGTATTCCATGCTTTATTGACAAGCCCTTTACTGTAGACCTTAACAAAGGTGTAGAAATGATTGAAGAGGCTAAAAAAAGCGGTGCTCTGCTTTGTGGAGGTTCTTCACTTAAATTTTTACCCGGTCTTAAAAAAATCAATGATTTTATCAAAGAAAAAGGGCAAGTTACTTCAGGCAATTTAAGCGCTCCTATAAATCTTTTTAATGAGCATGGTGGATTCTTCTTCTACACTCAACACCTTGTAGAAATGATGCTTACTGCATTTGGTGAGGGTGTAAAATCGGTTTACGCACGTGCAGATGAAGACAAAAAGAAAGTAACTTTTATTGCCGATTATGGCGCTTTCGATGTAACCGGTCATTATTATGACTGTGTTCACTACACCTGCGATATGGTTTCGCGTCAAGGCACACTTCATGCAGAAATCATTACCGGCAGAGATAGTATGGATCAATTGTTTTTAGAAGAATTTGACGAATTTGTTAATATGGTTAAAAACAAAGAGATGAAAATATCATACGAGCGTTTGCTGTTACCTGTAAAAATTCTTAATGCTATCTACGAATCTTACAAAACCGGCAAGGAAGTTGAAATTAAATGAAAAGGCTAACCAACGGAAAGCTCTTATCTTGCGGTAAGATAATTGAGGGAGTTGACATATTGGTAGATAACGGCGTCATTGCAGATGTCGTTCCTACCGCACCGGACAAATCAGCCATAGATTTAAACGGCAATTACATTGCTCCCGGTTTTATTGAACTTCACTGCCACGGCGCTATGGGTTATGAATTTATGGATGGCACCGAAGAGGCATATTTTAAAATATGCGAGAAACATGCCGCCCACGGCACAAAAATTATGTACCCAACATTTTCCGCCGCCGATTTTAAGGTACTTTACAAGGCTCTTGAAACCTTTGAAAATATTCAAGATGAACTACCTTTGGAGGTGCCCGGTGTTCATCTTGAAGGACCTTATTTTGCTTTGGAAATGAGTGGTGCACAGAATCCTGAATTTATTCATGAGCCCCGAGCTGAAGAATACGTCCCCATTATTGAACGCTTTGGTCATTTAATAAGCAGATGGTCATATGCTCCCGAGCTTGATAAAGATAATAAATTCTTAGATTATCTTATAACTCATAATATTACCCCCGCTATAGGTCATTCTGCGGCAGAATACTCACACGTGATTTCTGCTTTTGAAAAGGGTAATCGACTTATAACCCACCTTTACTCTTGTACCTCTACCATTACAAGGCATGGTGGTTTCAGACACTTGGGTATTATTGAATCGGCCTATTTGCTTGACGATATGTATGTTGAAGCGATTGCTGACGGTTGTCACCTTCCCCCTGAGCTTTTAAGGCTTATTGTTAAACAAAAAGGCACCGACAGAGTTGCCCTTATTACCGATTCTATAAGAGCAGGTGGAATGACTGCTGAGGAATTTAACGGCGGCAATTCGGGCGGAATGTCGTTTATTATCGAAGATGGCGTTGCCAAGCTTTCAGACCGAAGCGCATTTGCGGGAAGTATTGCCACCTCTGACCAGCTTTTAAAGCGCACAGTTGCCGCGGGCATTTCACTTGAGGATACGGTAAAAATGATGACCGAAACACCTGCAAATATTATGGGTCTAAAAACAAAAGGCAAGATTGAAAAAGGTTTTGATGCTGTCTTTACCGTTTTTGATAAAGATTTGAATATTGTTGACTTTAATTTTTAATAAGAAATTAAAAAATCGTGTTTAGCTCTCTTATTTTGGTCGGTTTTTGGTCGGTTTTTTGAAAATTCACCATCCCATCCCGTCGACAACCCGTCAGATCTGCTTTAGTCTCACTGTGTGAATCAATCTCGTTCGACCTTCATCACCGACCGAACCTTAAAACATAAGCCTGAAACGGTAAAACAGCCGTAGTACAATCAATGTACTACGGCTGTTTTTATACGTAATTATAAAACGCTATTCAGAATAGGTCGAATCCTGATATTATAAATATACCTCTACAGAAAGAGTGCTTCCTTTTTCAGCAAGTGGGAGAACATCTCCTTTAAGTTCCGAGCCGTTAACCAATATACGCATTTGCTCGCAACCGTTATTATGATAGTTAATATCATAAGTAACACCGCGGAAAGACTTTTTAATACTACATTCTTTCCATTCGGGCGGTAGGCAAGGATCAAGGCGAAGTCCCTCAAGCGTCGGCATAAGACCAAAGACAAAATTGATAAGTGCCTTTGTTACCCACTGTGTGGTTGCTGTACGCCAGCTTTGACCGGGTGCGCCATATCGGTATTCAGTCTCCGGACCGTGATAAAAGTTGTAGAGAATATAAGGTTCACCACAGGTGGGAGCATACTCTCTGTTCCAAGAAAGTATTTTCTTTAAGGTTTGCTCAACCTTTTCAGGACGCTTCATAATGCCCTCAACGGCAAGCTT
>JAGBXM010000025.1 GCA_017629275.1 Clostridia bacterium | reverse complement strand
CCGAGGGTTAAGATAAGCCAGATAATTGCAACGGTTGAAGATTTTTTAACCATTGAAGACTTCTTGATGGCCATAAAACGAACAAGAATATGAGGCATACCAAAGTAACCAAGACCCCAGCCAAGACCGGAAACTATATCCTGCCAGCTTGCAGTAAAGGGATTTGCATTGAAAGCGGTAACACCATCTGCAAAAGCACCTGCGAAAGCAGGGTCAAAATCACCCAAAGTATACATAACGATCGGCACGGCAAGAAGAGCAATAAGCATCAAAAGGCCCTGGAAAAAGTCAGTCCAGCAAACAGCCTTATAGCCGCCCATAAAGGTGTAAACAAGAATAATTGCAGCAAAAATGATCATTGCCAACTGCTTGTGACCGCTAAACCAAGGAATAACGGCACAGAAAACTGCTGTACCTGCGTTGAACGCAGATGCAACATAAACAGTGAAAGCAACAAGGAAAATTATTGCGCAAACAACCTTAAGTACAGGGCTTGACGAAGCAAAACGGTTTGTAAGATACTGAGGAAGTGTGATCGCGTCGTCGGATGCTTTTGAAAAACGGCGAAGCCTTTTAGCAACAAGCAACCAGTTGGCAATCGTACCGAGTGCAAGACCGATACCGATCCATACCTTACCCATACCAAACGCAAGAATGCTTCCGGGGAAGCCCATCAACAACCATCCACTCATATCAGATGCCTGGGCACTCATGGCGGTGACCCACGGACCCATGGAACGACCACCTAAGAAATAGTCCTTTTCGCCGGAATCTTTTGATTTAAAGAAAAACACAATTCCGATACCAAGCATTGCAGCAAAATAAAGGACAAATGCTATAATTTGAGACATATGCTCATCCTCCTAAATAAAAATACTTGCATATAATATCACACTTTTAACAAGAACGCAATACAGAACGCAGTCTAATTTATAAATAATTTTTTTATTAAATTTGGCTTAAAATAAGCGATTTCTAAATTAGAATAAAATATATACCAAATAAAAACCTTTTGATATTTGCGTGTGATAAAATTATTATATTGCACTTGTAAACACAAACTTATAATGGTATAATATCAAGATAGTAATACAATTCTTTTTGCGAGGTAATATTTATGACTAAAATTGATATTTTTTCCGGCTTTCTGGGTGCGGGTAAAACGACACTTATAAAAAAACTTATAAATGAAGCCTATAAAGGTGAAAAACTCGTCCTTATTGAAAACGAATTCGGAGAAATCGGTATAGACGGCGGATTCTTAAAAGATGCGGGTATTGAGATCACCGAAATGAACTCAGGTTGTATCTGCTGCAGTCTTGTCGGTGACTTTGGCGAGGCTCTCAAAAAGGTTTTGGATCAATACTCACCCGACCGTATCCTTATTGAGCCTTCAGGTGTAGGCAAACTCAGTGACGTTATTCGCGCAGTCCAAAACATCGGCTCATCTGACATAATCTTAAACGGATTCACAACTGTTGTTGATGCCAACAAGTGCAAAATGTATATGAAAAACTTTGGTGAGTTTTTCAATGACCAAATTGAGCACGCAAGTTCTATCATTCTCAGTCACACCGACAACATATCGGAAGAAAAGTTAAAAAAGACTGTTGAACTCATCAGAGAACACAATGCGGATGCCACAGTAATTACCACTCCTTGGAACGATATCAGCGGTATTGCCATTCTTGAGGCGATGGAGCAGAAAAACACCCTGCAGATTGAGTTGGAAAAGCTCGCACACGAGCATAAGCATCACCACCATCACGATGAAGAGTGCGATTGCGGATGCCACAATCACGAACACCACCACGATGAAGAGTGCGATTGCGGATGCCACAATCACGAACACCACCACGATGAAGAGTGCGAGTGTCACGACCACCACGAACATCACCACCATGATCACGATGACGAACATGAGCATCATTATGACGAGCACGGCCACTGCGAATGCGGTCACCATCACGATGACCACGAACATCATCACGATAACGATGAGCATTGCACTTGCGGTTGCCACGACCACGACCATCACCATCATCACGCAGATGAAGTTTTCACCTCTTGGGGTAAAGAAACAACTAATAAATACACCGTTGAGGAAATCACCGACGCTCTTGAATCTCTTGACGATGACAAGACCTACGGCTTCGTTTTAAGAGCCAAAGGCATTGTTCCCTCTGCCGATGGCAAGTGGATTCATTTCGACTATGTTCCCGGTGAACCTGACGTCAGAATTGGCGGCGCTGAGATTATCGGTCGACTTTGCGTTATCGGTTCTAAAATCAACGAGGAAGCACTCGCTTCCCTCTTTAAAATCTAAGAGGTGTTACAAATGGAAGTACCAGTATACCTTTTCACCGGCTTTCTTGAAGCCGGTAAAACAAAATTCATTCAAGAGACTTTAGAAGATGAGCGTTTCAACTCCGGCGAGCGTACTCTTCTTATCCTTTGCGAAGAAGGCGAAGAAGAATACGAACCGTCAAAGTTTTCGGGTAAAAATGTTTTTATTAAAAATGTTGACTCGGTTGAAGAATTGACTACCGAAAATATGGATTCCTGGTTTAAAGAAACCAAATCTGTTCGCGTAATTATTGAATATAACGGAATGTGGACGTTGGACAAGCTGTACGATGCAATGCCCGATAATTGGTCTGTATATCAGGAAATGATGTTTGCCGATTCAAACACCTTTGAAAACTACAACGCAAATATGCGCAGTCTTGTGGTAGACAAATTAAAATCAGCCGAGTTAGTCATTTTCAACCGTCACGATGATTCATTGGACAAAATGCCGTTACACAAAATAGTTCGCGGTATTTCACGCAGAAATGCTATCGTATATGAATATACCGACGGTAGTACCGAAGAGGACAATATTGAAGATCCCCTGCCTTTTGACATCAATGCTCCTGTTATAAAAATAGCCGATTCCGATTTTGCGTTATGGTATAGAGACCTTATGGAAGAAGCTGACAAATATCATAACAAAGTTGTCAACTTCAAGGCCATTATCGCCAAGGATAAAAAATTACCTAAAAACGCATTCATTGCAGGCAGACACATTATGACCTGCTGTGCCGACGATATACAGTACGCCGGTTTAATATGCGAGACAGAAAAACCTTGTATGTTACTTGCCACAGGTGAATGGTTAATGGTAACGGCGACAATATCCATAGAGAGACATAAAGTTTATCGCGGTATAGGTCCTGTCTTGAAAGTCACAGAATACGCAAAAACGTCCGAACCCGAAGAAAAGGTAGTTACTTTTTAACTAAAAAGCTCACCGCAGTCTTGGTCACAAGATTGCGGTGAGCTTACTTATTTGCTTATATGCAAGGAATCAACAAAACGCCCTTATATTTAATGTCGATATTTTCAAGACTGTTTACTTCGCAAATTCCATCAGGAGAAACACCATATTTTTGAGCTATTTCCCACGGTGACTCATTTTCAGCAAAATACAAAGAAATAGCCGCGTTTTCAACTGCATTAACAATCTTTTCTAAATCAACATCCATAGCAACGACTACATCAGTATCACTGATTCCGAAAACATTTCCTTCTATCCTTAACTCAACTGCCAAACAGAGTGTGCCGTCAGGTTTTAAATTATATTTAACTGCAACGACGTTTGCAATTGGGTTACATCTAATTCTTTCGGGCTTTTGAGACAAATTATAACGATATTCAAAATCCATTAACTTTTCAAAGCATCCGTAATCTCCTTGCGAATCGGTACCAATAATACTTATCGGAATGACTCCCTTAATGATCATTTCTTGCACGTCTAAAGTACAATAATCAATTTTTACATCACAATACAGATCTAATACATCCTTTAAAACGCCCGCGAAATCAAATTCCTTTTCACAAAGCATTTTATCGTTAACACCGATCACATACTCTTCAACACCAAGTTTTTTCTTCTTTATATCGGCCAGATATTTACAAGAAAACGCATCAGATACATAACTTATATCCTTTGCATAAAACCCCATAATGTCAAGACCGACCTTCACTTCAAAAGCAACAGTATGTACTTCGCCGTCAAGTGCAGTTTTAGGACGAAGCTCGATGTTTTCGATATGTGGGAAAACATCAAAGGTGATAATCTCTCCCTGGGCATCACAATCAAATATCTGTGAAAACATCTGTGATTCTTTAATCATAAAAGGCCGACCGTTATCCGAAGGAACGCACAGCAATTCAATTATAACCTCGCCTTTAATAACACCCTTACCGCTTACGCACTTGCATTCACTTATTTGTACGTTGGCACAATTACGCAATATTTTTCCTATTGACGTCTTTCCATCACCGACAGATATTTCGTCACTGACGAATACACTTTTGCTGATAGGCACCATAGGAAATACGAGAACTGAATGCGTGTTTTTGGTATATACCCCTTCCCAGCTACAGGAAGACAGGCAATTGTTGTTAGTGATTTTATCTACCGAAATGTTAAGAGAAAGCGCGCCGTGAAGCTCAACTTTACGCGGTGAAACGGCCTTGAAGTTCATATAGTTAATTTGCGTCGCAACCGATACAATACCGCTTAGTTCAGAAGAAACCTCAATATTTTTGACAAACGGAACGTAATGAGTAAAACTATTAAGATTCTCATCACTTCCCAGATACAACATTGTTAATACTGTTTGTCCCCCAACAGTTATTGAACCGTTATCGCACTTGGTCGACGAGATATTGACCACCGATATAATTTTTAATATCTTCGATATTTCAGGGTAGTAATCAGGCAACGTAAACTCTGTATCTACTCCCTGTTCCACTGCTGTCTCATAACCTTTGCTTAATACAGGTATAAAAAATTCTTGCTTATTGATTTCCATATTTTTCACTCCTATAATATTTATTATGTTTATATATATTCCTATTCAACTAATTATATACCAAAAATGAGACAAACACCGTTTCAGCGTTTGTCTCATTTTTTAGTATGTATTAGCCTTCTTTTTTTATTTTAAAAATCATTCTTAAGATACCGCTTATCAACTTTGGGCTTTTAACAACAACGATTTTCAAATTGTTCACTCCCATCAATATTTACAGAGAATACCTAAAATCAGGACGGCTATGGTCAACATAGCAATTATAAAACCCGATGAACAAAAATACGAAACGAGGATTCCTGCCACAAAAGCAACCGCAGTTAATCCGTAACAAGTTTGCTTTCTTTGACGCATAAAAAAACACCGCCCTCAATTCTCTACTTCATTATACGCAGAAAACTAAGTACGGTGATTATTATTTAAATATTTTTATCAACAAGCATAACAAGTAAAGTACCGGCTTCAACAGAAACAATTGTATCATTATCAGCAACATTGCTTACGCCTATAGGATAAGAAGATGAAACCGTTGCATTACTTAATTCATACTCAGCACCTTTAATATTAACCCCTTCAGCATTACCGTCAAAGGAAAAAACGGATAAATATCGGTCTTTTGATGATTTGAAAGTGCGCGAACCATTGGTTATAACAAATACCTCAAAACCAATACACTTTGCGGAACAACTGATTTGCGGTGCATTGTGAGATAACCAACTCAACGTTTGAAACATAGCCACATTCTGGTCGGGTCTTGAACCGTAGCCGCCAACTATCAATATTTCATCAAAATTACGCTCACAAGCACATCTCACCGCAAACATAAGATCGGTATCATCTTTTTGAACAGGCAACTTTATAGTTTCGATATTCAAAGGAAGATGTCCGCAGAACGAATCGAAATCACCAATCAAAAGATCAGGTATAATCGATGCGTTTTGACAGTGATAAAAACCGCTGTCGGCGGCAATGACATACTTATCAATGCATTCGTTTGCAAGCGACGAAACATCACAATCGCCCCCTGCAACAATTACGCAACTATTTTTCACTTCTTACCAATCTCCCAGGATTTGATTTTTTTAAGATCATCAAACATTGAAATATAGCTGGTATGGCGAGACTTCGCAATAATACCATCCTTAACAGCCGCAATAACAGAGCAACCCGGTTCACTTACATGAGTACACGAATTAAACTTACATTGTCCAAAATGATCCTTAAATTCGGGGAAACAGAACTTGAGTTCATCTTTATCGTTCAGCATAAAATCGGTTAGTTCCAAGGTCGAAAATCCGGGAGTATCGGCAACGTAACCATCGGATACTTTATATAACTCAACAGCTCTTGTCGTATGCTTACCTCGACCGAGTTTTTCGCTTACCTCTCCTGTCGAAAGAGTAATTCCGTCAAGAATGTGATTTAATATACTAGATTTCCCAACTCCTGAATTACCGCAAAATGCCGAAACACAACCGTTAAGTTCATGTTTAATTGCATCTATTCCGCTGCCGGTCATAGCAGATACGACAAATGTTTTATAACCAGCTTGTGAATAAATTTCAGGCAAATCCTCAAAATCACCCATATCGGCTTTATTAAACACGATTATCGGTTCTATTCCAATATGCTCACAAATGGCGGTCATACGGTCGATCAACAAAGGATTAACCGAAGGTATCGTACAAGAGGAAACTATAAACAGTTTATCAAGATTAGCCAACGGAGGTCTCACAAGATAATTTTTACGGTCAAATACTTCCTCAACTGTGCCCTTGTTACCGTTAAGCGAAATAGATACTTTATCACCTGCCGACGGAATCAACCCCTCTTTGCGGAAGGCGCCGCGAGGCTTACACTCATATATCTTATCGCCGGCTTCCACATAGCAGAAGCCGGCAATTGATTTAACTATAATTCCGTCAATATTATTAAAGTTCAAATTCATTTTCTTATTTATTCGCTGACGTTAGCACCCGAAGAAGAGGAAGAATCAACGGGATTTGTAGCAGACGAAGTTTCGGAGCCTTGAGTCACAGAAGAATCAACCGAAGGCGTGGATGAAGAAGTGTCACTACCGATATAATCATTTAACTTGTTACTTACCACTACGGTATCGGTTTTGTCAACCATATCAATGGTATAAACCAAAGCTTTATCTAATTTCAAATCACCGTCTGAAGTAATATTGATATAAACAGTGGCTTTTTTATCGGTAACACCCTTAACCTCTACTTGCCAAGATCCGTCGTAATCATTTATCTTGATCTTAACAGAATCCTTGATCTGACCGCCTATCTGAGCCTCAAGAGTAACGGTATAATTTTCTTTGAAGTTCTTAGGTAAATCGTCAACCTTAAGAGTATAAGAATAACTTGTTTTACCCGTACTTACAACTAGGTCAATTTGTGTACCCTCGGGAATGCTGAAGTTAGCCGCAGGATCAGGAGTCTGACTCAAAACAACATCCTTCTGTTTACCGCCGTCTTCATAAATAACGTTACCGACTTTAAGACCTGCTGCCTCAAGCTTTCTGGTTGCATCATCAAGGCTATAACCGCGGCAGTCAATATTGTCTACATATTTAACTTCGGGTCCCATACTGATATAAACATCAATAACCGTGCCGTACTTAGCCATCTGGCCTTCGCCGGGATTGGTCGAAATAACGTGGTCCTTAGGAACGGTCGCATCATGTTTTTTAATAAAAGTACATAAGAAACCTTTAATCTTCAGTTGCAACTGTGCTTCGGTTTCACTAAGATTATACAATCTGGGGATTTCAATCAATTCTGTTCCGCTACTGATTGTAAGAGTAATGGTTTGTGTCTTTTTGATTGTTCTGCCTTCGCCCTTATCCTGAGCAATAACGGTACCTGCAGGGATGTCAGCACTTTCACGGTATTCCGGTTTAAAGTTAAAGTCGGGATACTGATCTTCTATCTGCTGGACCGTCATACCGACAAAGTTAGGAACAATAACACTTTCGGAAGTATCTTTATTGAGTTGATTGAACAGAACGATACCGATAACTATTGCTGCTATAATAAAGGCAATAGCGACACCTGCAAGAATCGGTATTACAGGTGACTTCTCATCTTCCTCATCGTACTCGTCATCATCAAAATCTTCGGGATCGAGTTTATGAGCACCCGTTTGCGAGATAGAATCGGCAATTTCGGTTTCAGACACAGCATCAACAAAACGGGTAGGTTCATTATCGACAAAATATGTGTACTCAAAAACCATATCAGGGCTTCTGCGGAATTCCTCAAGGTCACGAAGCATTTCGGCAGCCGAGCGATATCTCTTGCTGACCTCTTTTTGCATTGCGTGCATAGTGATCTGTTCAAGACCCACGGGAATATTTTCATTAATGTCACGCGGTAAAATAGGATCTTGCTGAAGTTGCATTATTGCAACCGAAACAGCACTGTCAGCCTCAAAGGGTAAACGTCCGGTCAACATCTCATAAAGCATTACGCCAACCGAATAAATGTCGGCCTTCTCGTCGGTTGCCTCTCCTCTTGCCTGTTCAGGACTGATATAATGAACCGAACCGATAGCTTTATCGGTCATAGTCTTATGTTCACTACGTGCAAAACGAGCAATTCCAAAGTCGGTGACTTTAATGGTGCCGTCAGACAAAAGCATAATATTCTGCGGCTTTACATCGCGGTGCACAATGCCTTTATCATGTGCGTGCTGCAAAGCGCGAAGTACTTGAATTGTGAGATAGACGGCATCTTTCCAGCGAAGGCTTTTCTGCTTTTCAATATATTGCTTCAAGGTTACGCCATCAACGTACTCCATAACAATATACTGAATAACATCACCAAAGCTGACATCATAAACCTTGACGATATTAGGATGATTAAGAACCGCAATGGCCTTTGATTCATTCTTAAAACGGATGATAAATTCCTCGTTAGAAATAAACTCTTCTTTAAGAATTTTAACAGCAACAATACGATCCTCGATGCAGTCGTAGGCCTTATATACTACGGCCATACCTCCAACACCGATGATCTCACGAATCTCATATCTTCCATCTAATCTCTTTCCTACAAATTTGTCCATAAATCTACATCCAATCCGAAAGAAAATTAATTATATTTCAATAACGACAGCCGTTATATTATCGCCGCCGCCATTTTTATTAGCTTCATTAATCAGCTCTTCAGCCGTGCTTTCATTTGAAGATGCCAAAACAATTTCAAAAATTACATCTGCATCGACAAAATTAGTCAAACCGTCCGTACATAGCAACAACCTATCACCGGTGGACAGGTCACAAATATTAAACTCAGGGGTGACGAATTCATCAACACCAAGTGCTCGGGTAATAACGTTCTTGCGCGGATGAAAACGCGCTTCCTCGGTAGTAATTTTACCGTCCTCGATCATAGACTGAACAATCGAGTGATCCCTCGTCAATTGAGTAAACTTTCCGTCATTCGCAGTATAAACATATGCGCGACTGTCTCCCGCATGCACAAAATAAGCTACACCGGAAACTATCAGTACTGCAACTATTGTAGTGCCCATACCGTTTAATTCCGAAGACTCTCTTGATTTATCAAAAACCCTGATATTAGCTGCATTTACCGCCGTTTCAAGCAGATTTCTGACTGAATTATCAGACATACCGCTTCTGTATCCGGCTTTCAAGGATGCTGAAAAATGATCAACGCCCAGACGACTTGCAATATTCCCGCCATTCGCGCCACCCATACCGTCACAAACAACAGCCCAAACGGCGCCATCATCCATACTACCGGTCAAATAAGCATCTTGGTTGGTAGAACGGACAACACCTTTGTCGGAAAAACCGGACATATTCATTTTCAACACCCCCTAACAATATTTATTGGTTCTCGTCAATAGCCTTGCCGCGTAACTGACCGCACGATGCGTCTATATCAGAACCCAACGTGCGCCTTATCGTTGTATTGATACCAAGATCATTCATCAATCTGCAAAAACGTTCAACCTTTAAACGGTCAGGCTTTTTATAAGAGTTTTCTTTTACAGGATTAACAGGAATAAGATTAAGATGACAAAGCATCCCTCTCAGCAAACCTGCAAGTTCCTTGGCATTGGCATCACTATCGTTAATACCACTTACAACGGCATATTCGAACGATATTCTTCTACCCGTAGCATCTATGTAATCTTTACACGCTTTGATTAGTTCAGCAATATTCCATTTCTTATTAACCGGCATCATTGAAGTTCTTATCGCATCGTTAGGAGCGTGCAAAGAAATAGATAACGTGATGGGTAATTTCTCTTCCATCAAACGATAGATGCCCGAAACAACGCCTGAAGTTGAAACCGAAATGTGACGAAGGCCGATGTTAAGGCCCTTTTCGTCCGATACCAATTTCAAAAAACGTATTACATTAGGAAGGTTGTCCATAGGTTCACCCATTCCCATCAATACGACGTTTGATATTCTGATATTTCGGTCTTTTTGCGTCGAAGTGATCTGAGCGAGAATCTCTGAAGCGGTCAAGCTTCTTTTCAGACCGTTCAGACCTGAGGCACAGAAGCTGCACCCCATACGGCAGCCGACCTGCGTAGAAACACAGACAGAATAGCCGTGCTTGTATTTCATCAATACAGTTTCGACTAATTCTCCATCATACAATTCATATAAGTATTTTACAGTATCATCTATGTTAGATTCAAGTCTTTTTTTGACAATTGCGGTTACAATATAGTAACCTTCTTGTAACTTTTCGCGTAATTTCGACGGAATGTTGGTCATTTCATCGAAATTATCCACTCCGGACTGTAACCAAGCAAAAATCTGACCCGCTCTGAACTTGGGTTCGCCCAATTCTTTCATAAGACTCTCAAGTTCACTCAAATACATAGATTTTATATCAATTTTATCCACAACTGTTCCTCTTTAAAATACAGTAATAGAAACCGTCGCAACCGTCGGTATGCGGCATTAAAGTTCTTTCGTCAATAATTTCAAAGCCTTTGTTTTCGTTTAAAAACGAGTCAACCACACATCGGTTCTCAGATTTCAACAAAGTACAGGTTGAATACATTAAAACTCCATCCTGTTTCAAATATCTTGCGGATGTTTTAAGAATACTTAATTGGATTTCGGCAAGTTGCTTGAAATCCGCGACCGACTTATACTTAATTTCGGGTTTACGACGTATAACACCCAATCCGGAACACGGCACGTCACAAATCACTCGGTCAAACGTTCCAAGCGATGAATTAAAAACCGTAGCATCATTTTGTATAGCGCTCACAATACCGATGTTTAAACGTTTGGCACCGTTTTGAATCAATCCGGATCTTTTCTCATACAAATCACAAGAAACAACCTTGCCTTCTTTTCCGACATACTGCGCCGCCGTAAAACTTTTACCGCCGGGGGCTGCACAAACATCAAGAACCGACATATCGGCTTTGATATCAAGAGCCGCTATTGCTGTCTGCGATGCAAGATCCTGCACAAAGAACATACCTTTTTTAAATTCGGACAAATTTTCAATATTGCCGGCACCTTTTAAACTAAAGCAACCATTAACGCTATTTAATTCAACTTCTATTCCCTTTTGAGTAAGAGTTTCAGGGTTAAATTTGCTTTCACAAAACAAATTATCACGACAAAACAGCTTAGGTGCTTCAAGCGATGATTTCAAAAACAGATCAGCCGTTTCATATCCATAGTCAGTAATAAGAAGATCGGCCAATTCTTTTGTGCAAGAGTATTTGAATCCAATATCTTTTGATGTATCCAAAGAAGATTTAATCGACTCTTTTTCCGATTCAACTTTTCTTAAGAGAGCATTAACAAAACCCGAAGCAAATTTCTGCTTGCTTGATTTTACGGTTTTGACAGCTTCGTTTACAACAGCAGATGCAGGTATTTTATCGGTAAAAAGCAACTGATATGCACCGACACGTAATACATTTAAAACATAAGGATGTGTTTTCTTAAAGCCTTTACCCGAAGCATTTTCCAGAATAACATCAAGCGTGATTTTTCGTTGCAGTACACCGTAAACAAGCATACTGACCAAAGCCGAATCTTGCTTAGATAACTTAGCCTCGTTAAGCGCTGAATCAATAGCAATATTTGAGTAACCTAAGTTACGCTCAATATCGGACAAAATCCTTACTGCAACCGTTCTCGCACTTAACACAGCACTGTACCTTCTGTTAACGGATTACCGTTCAACAATGCCTTTGCGGTCATAACACCCTTGCCTTCGGGTTGCAAATCGGTAAACACAAGACTGGTTTCACCGCCGCAAGCGACACGTATTCCACCCTTAAGCGAAACAACGGTACCGGGTTTAGCGTTGGTTTTTTCGCCTAAAATCGCCTTTATAACCTTAATGCGCTTACCGTTAATAAAGAAATACGCCGAAGGCCAAGGTGTAAAAGCGCGAATCAAGCAATCTATCTCGAAAGAAGTCTTGTTAAAATTGATCTGTCCCATTTCTTTTTTTATAATAGACGCGTGAGTAACTCCATCATCGGGTTGTTTTTTAGGGATAACAGTACCATTTTCAAGCCCTTCAACCGTATCAACAAGAAGCTGTGCGCCCATTACAGCCAATTTATCGTGCAACGTCTCAAAATTATCATCGGGCAAAATTTGTGTTTTAGAAACAAGTAAAATATCACCTGTATCAACACCAATATCCATCAACTGAGTGGTAACGCCCGTTTCTTTATCTCCGCACAGAATCGAAGTTTGAATCGGAGATGCACCTCTGTGTCTAGGCAACAAAGAAGCATGAACATTTACACAACCAAATTTCGGTAAATTAAGAATATTTTCAGGAATTATCTTGCCGTAAGCCACCACCGCAATTAAATCAGGAGCCAAAGATTTCAAAATATCAAACGCTTCTTCGGTTCTGACTGTAGTCGGTTGATAAACAGTAATTCCGTTATTTTCAGCAAAAACCTTGACGGGAGGCGGAGTTAAAACCATCTTTCTGCCTTGCGGTTTGTCAGGTTGAGTGAAAACACCGACAACTTCGTGACCCGCCTTTAAAAGTGCTTCCAAGGAACCGACCGCAAAGTCAGGTGTGCCCATAAATACTATTCTCATTATTAGTCCTTTCTGATGACCTTATCTTTATAAATAATGCCGTTAAGATGATCGATTTCGTGACAGAAGGCACGTGCCTTGAGTTCCTCACCGGTCACCTTGAAGGTATTTCCGTTTCTGTCCTGGGCGCGAACGGTAACCTTCATAGGTCTTATAACTACACCGCTTTCACCGGGACAGGACAAACAACCTTCAGAGCCTTCCTGAGAACCTTCTTCTTCCTCAATTACGGGATTGATAAGCTCAACAAGTCCGTCACCAACATCGACAATACAAACTCTGCGAAGGATACCAACCTGAGGCGCCGCAAGTCCGACACCCTCTGCTTTATACATCGTTTCCTTCATATCATCCAAAAGAATTGCTAATTTTTCATCAAAGTTCAAAACGCTTCTCGATGTCTTACGGAGAACGGGGTCTCCTTCTTTTACAATATTTCTGAGTGCCATATATATCTCCTTAAATGATACTGTCAGGGTTAACATTAAGATAAGCCGAAACCTTTTTCGCGAAAGCGGTAGAATTATAATCTGTGTTGACCTTTGACATAAGTTCCCTGAACCTTTGTGAATTTCTGTATTTAATTATTATTTTATATCGATAATTATTGTTGACCTTCATAACTGCAGCAGCAGTGGGCCCTAGGACTATAAGCTTTACATCTGAAAACTCGCTGGAAGCATAGGTTTTCAAAAGTGTAAAATAATTTTTAGCCGCACTTTCAGTATAACCGCGTTCTGACCCGGAAAAGCAAACCGTCGCTATATCGCAATACGGCGGATAGACCATTACTTTTCTGGTCATTATTTCGGATTTATAAAAAGCATCATAGTCCTGATTTGCCGCAAGTTCAATTACCTTTGAATCAGGTTCAACCGTTTGAATTACCGCAGTGCCTTTATAATCGCCACGTCCGGAACGGCCGACTACCTGAGTGAGCAACGAAAAAGTTCGCTCGTAGCTTCTGAAATCGCTACTGTGCAACGCAATATCTGCATTAAGCACTCCGACAACGGTAACCTTGGGAAAATCAAGTCCTTTAGCGACCATTTGAGTACCGAGCATTATGTCATACTCTCCGTCCTGAAATGCTTTCAAATTCTTCTCATAATCGTTCCTTGAAGAGGTACTGTCAGCATCCATTCGAAGTATTCTTGCGTTTGGGAACAGCGATTCAAGCTCTGCTTCGGCCTTTTGGGTGCCAAGTCCCGAATATTTCATTCTATCGGAATTGCAGTTTGGACATTTATCGGTATACGAAACCGACTTACCGCAATAATGACACATTAGGCGGTTATTAGCCGAATGAAAGGTCATTGATATACTGCAATTATCACAGGTCATTACGTGACCGCACTGTGTACACGAAACATACGTATTATATCCTCTGCGATTCAACAATAAAATTGCCTGTTTTCCGTCACTTAAAGCCTCGTCAACTTTTTCATATAACAAGTTACTTACTATACCTGTGTTCCCTGCCGCCATTTCACTTCGCATATCAACAACGTCAACGTCAGGCAAAGACGCGGTACCGAAACGACTCGGCAGATTACAAAGTAAATAGTTGCCAGCCAAAGCACGACTGTAGCTTTCGATAGAGGGAGTCGCCGACGAAAGAATAAGCAATCCTTTAGAACGTGCAATTCTCCATCGTGCAATATCCCTAGCATGAAAATAAGGACTCATTTCGGATTTGTAGGTGTGCTCCTGTTCTTCGTCCATAATGATAAGTCCAACATCAGAAAAAGGCGCAAATACAGCAGAGCGTGTCCCAACGGCAATCATTGCATCGCCGCGTTTAACACGTTTCCACTCGTCAAGGCGCTGTCCTTGTGACATTGCACTGTGGAACACCGCAACCTTATCGCCGAATCTTCGATGGAATATACCTAAAGTTTGAGGTGTAAGCGCAATTTCGGGTACCATCACAATGACACCGCGACCCGAAGCCGCTACGTCTTCGCACATTTTGAGAAACACCTGAGTTTTTCCCGAACCCGTAACACCGTAAAGTAAAGACGTTACACCAAGAGGCTCATTGTATGCTTTTAAAAGTTTTTCAAAGGCTTCATTCTGACTTTCGCTCAAAGTAATGGGTCTTTCTTTTTCGCAGGATGCACCCGAATAAGGATTACGGTAGTACTCCTGATCAAAAACCTCTATCAAACCTTTTTTCACAAGTCCACTGATAACCGCTGTCGTAAGTCCTGTAAAATAGCATACTTCTTTTACTGAACAACAATTCAGGTCATTAACCACCGTCATTATCTGCTTTTGTTTAGGTGTCAATTTAACATTAGCAAGATCCGAAGCAGCCTCAGTAGCACGAACCATTTTCAAGGTGGCATCGCCAACCGATCTTACGGCAATACCTGTTCTGACGGCGATACCTTTTGAAATCAGTTTTTCCATTAATCCGCAATCTTCGGTAAGACCTAACGCTTCATAAGCAACCTCTTTTGAAACAGGTTTGTTGACATTTTTTAAATACTCAGCAAGTTTAAGCAGGTCTCCGTTTAATGCCGAAAACAGATTTTCAGCCGTTTCACTTAAAACGTATTCGTGGCGAACTTTATAGTTTATTCCCGGCGGTAGCAAAACTCTGACAGCGTTGTACCAAGTGCAAAAGGTCTGTTCGCGTATAAACGATGCCAACTGAAGCATTTCTCGAGACAAAACAGGTTCATCATCCAATACCGAAACAATTGCTTTAAGTTTTTTTGACGAGTCGTTTTCAGCAAAAGACAACACAACACCCGTTTTTCGGACATTTCCGTTGCCAAACGGCACGAGAACCCGAACACCGGGTTGTACTTTATCAACTAAAAACTGTGGTACAAAATAGTCATATGGCTTGTCGATCTGATAAACCGTCTGATCGACAGCAACGCTGACAATTATAGGGTTATCCACAACAAGCCACTTCCTTTAAAAAATTAAATTGAATAAAAACTGTTATCAGTCTTTATTGATGACCTGATGAGCCATCTGGTCCATAGCAAGAGTTACGGGCTTCTCAATAATGATCTGCTCGTTATCCTGTGCCTCTTTAGCAATCTCGCGTGCTTTTTTAGCAACGTCAAGAACAAGCTTATAACGGCTTTCAGAATTCTGAATAAGTACTCCAATAGAAGGGTTAAGCATAATTTTTTCTCCATTCCGCCGAAATCGGCATTTTATGTAAATTTTATTTTAAACTAATCTAAAATATCACCGTTGCGATCAACTCTGTGTCGCTCAGCAAGTATAATTCCCGCAAGTTCTTGAACGGCAGTATCAAGGTCATCGTTAACAACCACATAATCATACTCTTTTGCTCTTACCATTTCTTCTTTAGCTCTGGCAAGTCGGCTCTCAATAACGTCGGCAGTTTCGGTACCGCGATTGGTAAGACGGTTACGCAGCACTTCAAACGAAGGAGGGGCGATAAATACGCTGAAATTATCGGGACAATTCTTGCGAACGTTGGCAGCACCGTTAACGTCAACCTCGAGAATAATTTCTCCACCCGAAGCGATACAACGTTCAACAGGTGCTTTAGGTGTTCCGTAGTAATTACCGCAATACTCGTTATACTCAAGCAACGCGTTGTCATTTATCATCTGTTCGAACTGTTCGCGTGAAATAAAGTTGTACTTTTCACCTTCAACTTCACCCTCGCGCATTGCTCTGGAAACGCTTGAAATAGAAAACTCTAATTCAGGCATTTTTATAAACAATCTTTTCAAAACAGTATCTTTACCCGAGCCCGAAGGGCCGGAAATAATAATCAAAGAACCCTTATTCATTATCTTTTACCTCATCATCGACGTCATTTGAACCTTCAAGCCTTGCGGCAACAGTTTCAGACTGTAAATACGTCAAAATAATCAAATCACTATCGGTAATAATAACTGCTTTTGTCCGACGACCGTGTGTCGCATCGATCAAAGTTCCTTTTTCTTTGGCTTCCTGAACAATACGTTTTATAGGGGCAGAATCGGGACTTACAATGGCAACTAGTCGTTCGGCCGAAATCATATTACCGAAGCCGATGTTAATAAGCTTCATATTGTCACCTTACTCGATATTCTGAATCTGTTCACGGATCTTTTCAATTTCCGACTTGATTTCAACAACGATATGAGAAAGTTCGATATCCTGACATTTAGAACCTATGGTGTTGGTTTCTCTATTCATTTCCTGAACGGTAAAGTCAAGCTTTTTACCGATTACACCGCCCGCTTCGCACATTTCGGAGAAATGTGCAATATGACTGCGAAGTCGCACCGTCTCCTCGTTTACGGCAACGCGGTCGGCAAAAATAGCAGTCTCGGTAATAAGTCTCTGTTCATCAACCGTTGTATCGCCCAAAAGATCTCTCATCTTCTTTTCGATACGTTCGCGGTATTCTTTGACGGTCTGAGGAGAACGTTCCTCTACCTTTTCAACGTAACCGAGAATAGTCTGGGTACGCGAAATAACGTCATCAGCAAGGCGTTGACCTTCTGCTTCACGTTCTTTAATAAAATTATCAACTGCAATTTCAGCCGCAGAACTGACAAGAAGCCAAACCGCTTCTTCATCAAGGCTCTGTTTGGTAATGCAAAAAACATCCTGATTCCTTGCAACGCTTGAAACCGAAATATCATCAACGATATCAAATTTTTCGGCAAGACTCTTCAAAGCCGAAATATATTCTTCTGCATATACTTCATTGACTTCAATTTTGTCCGATGCCAAAGCGCCGAAATCACACGAAACCATAATATCTATCTTACCACGTGCAACACGGGACTGAACGTATGATTTGAGCTTGTCCTCCAAAAATGCGAACTGTCTCGGAGAACGCACAGAAGCCTCAAAGAATCTATGGTTTACCGACTTCAATTCAACGGTTACCGAAAGTTGTTCGTTATTAGCTTCTCCTCTACCGTAACCCGTCATACTTCTGACCATTCAAAGTCACTCCAATTCAAAAGCGTATAAGTACCTTTTTATCAATTTATTATACATAAATCACACTAAAAAGTCAACTATTATTCGCCCAAGAAGGTGTATATTACTGTAGGTTTACAATAGATGTGTTACAGTAGGCAAAAAAATAAGTGACGAATGGAAAATCCT
>JAGBXM010000024.1 GCA_017629275.1 Clostridia bacterium | reverse complement strand
CTTTCCAAAGCCGATGTTGTTTATCTTGATGCTAATGGAGATACTTTGTATAAGATCGTTCGTCCTGAGGAGCCTCAGATGGATGAAGCTAACACTGCATCTCTTGTTTTCAAGCAGTTTAAAGATAGAGTGGGCGCTGCCATAAAGAATCAGAGCGACTCTTCAGACGGAACCGATGCTTACGAGATTCTTATCGGAGCTACTAACCGTCCTGAGTCACAGCAATCGCTTGACTACTTAGAGTCTAAAAAATATGGCAGATATAACGATTGGATTATTTGCACGATAGGTAAAAAGATCATTATTAACGGTTATAACGCTGATGCTATTAAAAAAGCTGCTACCTATTTTGCAGAGAATTTTCTTGTCCCGACCGGTGTTGTGGGCGGTATTGAATATCTTTATGCTGTTCAGGGCGATTTTAAAGATATAACCGTTAACGGTGTTAATATCTCTAAGTTTGTCATTGTAAGACCTCACTTCAATTTCTCGTATCTCCCTCAGACTGAGACTGAAAAAATAATTGATTATGTGTATCAGAATACAGGTTATATGCTCAAGCTTGTTCACGATGAGTACGTCGCAGAGACCGAGTATGAGATTGTTATCGGTGATTCTTCAAGAAACGGTGTGACAAAATTAACCAATTATGATGAATACAGTATTTCGGTTAAGGGTAAGAAGATTTATTTAAACGGCGGTAGTCCTCACGCGACGGGCATTGCAGTATCTGAATTTGCTAAGCTTTTGAAATCGGGTAAAATTACCGATTCTAACAGCACCTCCGGCAGTTATGAGACGGCAATTACAGGCTATGATCGTACAACAACTTATTATCCTACCTGGTATGATACCTTTGATACTGAGGGTGTCGATCTTACAAAGTGGCGTATTATGAATGATCCTGAGTTTAGCCGTGAAGGTCAGCAGGGTAAGTGGTCATGTATGTCTAGCGATCCTGATGTTGTATATCAGACGGGCGGTCAGTTCTACGTTCAGGGCATGGAAGATGATGCTAAATTCTACGGTGGCACCATTGTTAATGATAAACATATGGCATTCCAGTATGGATATGTTGAGAAGAGTGCTATTGCACCTCACGGCCCCGGATTCTGGTCTTTGCTTTGGTTTAACGGAACGAGTGACGGTACTAATCAACTTGGCTCTCCTGAAATTGACCTTAACGAGTGCTTCGGCGAGGGACGAATAACTCAAGCCAATTGCCATGCTTGGCCTACATCTTTGGGTGAGTCGTTAGGTTATGAGCACACTTCACTTGATGGTTCAACATACGGTAATGATAAGAGGGTTACCTGTCCTGACGGCAAAACTTTTGCAGATGATTTCCATACCTATGGATTCCTTTGGGATGAAGACGAGATGGGATTCTACCTTGACGGTGAGGAGTGGTTTACCTATACTACTAACACTAACGAGTGGGATATCGACGTATTTGTAAACAGCTGGATGTTTATGGAACTTTCATTCTCTGTCGGTCGCCTTAACAACGGTCTGCTTTGTGAAAACCTTACCAAAGAGCAGTGGGAGAATTCCAGTCGCTTTATCGTAGATTGGTTATATCTCTATCAGTTCGACGATGGCGTACAAGGTCTCAAAATCAAAAACTGATTAAATACAAAAAACCGAGGTTCAAAATGAACCTCGGTTTTTGTTATTGAAGTCAAAACCCGCCCTGCCGTAAGCTAGCGTTTAATAACCTGCAAAAGGCAGGTGGGTGTCATCCTTGCTGCTTTGTGCTTCCAACGTCCGATGTTATCGGGAGGCCTGCATACCCACAGCAAGAGAACTGACTCCCGTTTCGTAGCTTGTAGGGTTATAAAAGAAAGCATTCGCGAACAGGGCAGGCGAAGTATTACTTTTTGCCGTCGTCATCGGCTTCGGATATTTCAAAAATATCCTGCAAGCGGTCAGAAAAAGCATCAACGACCATATCGTATTCATCGTCGTCTTCGATATCCTCAAAGTATTCTTCACCGTTTTCTTCCTTAACCTTCAGAACAACGAGTTCACCGCTGTCATCGAGCATTTTCTTAGGATCGTCATAAACGGGGAGAAGTGCGATGTAACGAGCGTCATCGGTCTCAATGCGATCAAGCACCTCAAATGTATATTCTACACCGTCGTCGTCTTCAAGAGTGAGTATATCGGGATTGTATTCTTCAGCCATAATCATTATCTCCATTTCTTTAAGCGTTATGTTCGCTTCTTTTTCTATATTTTAACCGATTTAGCTTGATTAGTCAATACAATGCCGTTTAATTTCACAATAATATTGGTTGAAGCTGATTCCCTTGGAGTGCTTCTTCGATAGCTTTAGGTATCAAAGAGAAATCCGATATACATGAGTTGTGCTTTTCTTGGGGTAAATCCTGTTTGAATGGGACAAAGTATATATTTTTACAGTTCATTAAGATTCCGATATTCTTCGCGGAACCTCCGAGAGCATCGTTTGTAGAAGGTGCAATCAGCAAAGGTCTTTCGTTTCTTAAATGAGCTTTTGCCGCCATTGTGACCGAAGAGTCGGTGATACCGTTTGCAAGTTTACCTAATGTGTTACCGGTACAAGGCGCAATGATCATTACGTCAAATAGCGCTTTTGGTCCGATTGGTTCTGCACCTTTTATTGAATGAATACATTTGCAGCTGCATATATTTTCGACTTCTGCGATGAAATCGGAAGCCTTTCCGAATCTCGTGTCGGTGTTGTATACTATTTCCGATAGAATCGGCGTTATATTATATTGGTCTGCTAATTCTTTTAATACCGTTATTACTTTTTTATGTGTACAGAATGAACCGCAGACCGCAAAGCCCAGGTTAATCATTATTCTTTCCTCCTTTTAAGTAATAAATGATTTCATCGGCAATATATTTTGCCGCTTTTTTAGGTGAGTGTTTTCCAGGCAAACCACTGTAAATACCAGCGTTTATTTCATATTCTTTTGCTGACGCCATATCTATGCCGGAGTTAGTTGCCAAATCTTCAACAAATGCTGTTTTTTTACAATTTTTAAAAAATGTTCTGTTTAATATCGGAAAAGGAGCAGTATTGAATATATAGTCAAATTCTCCTGCTATCAACGATGCCCGATTGGTATTTTCAGACTTGAGATTGTCTGCATTTATCGTTGCTAAAACGCCAATGTTTCTGGAGGTTGCAGTTACGTCAGCGCCAAGATCCTTTAGATATCTTGACAGTATCTTACCAATTCTGCCGTATCCGATTACCAAAGCCTTTGATTCAAATATGCTGAAATCAGTGCAGTTGATGGCAATTGCAACCGCAGCCTCGGCGGTGAGAACTGCGTTTTTCACTGTTAATCTTTCACTTTTGTAATAATCATAATATTCTATATTTCGATTGGAAAACTCTTCTGACAGATTATTGGTTATTAATCCTCCGAATATCAATTTGGGACGATACTGCAAAATATTGTCGATAAAAATAATATCACCGGTCAACGGAGCATTGACAGTTTTACCGTCGGTCGAAGCGGGTAGTGGTAGAATCAGTGCATCATTATTTATTAAACTTTCTTCTAATGTATCGCAATTTTTGACATTGTTAATTGATGGTAAACCAAAGGTACACACATTATGGTTTTCGGCTATTAGGAATTGTGCGATTTCTGACTGTCGTCTGTCTCCGCCAAGTATAGTGAAATTCATCGGTTTCTCCTTTATAAATACAAACACCTCATAAAATGTTCAATACATTTTATGAGGTGCTGTTTGTAATTGCTACTTAATATTCTGCTGAAGTTTTATCAATTTCTCTTTTGTGTTGTCATGAGGATGATGAATGACGTGGTCAAGTAATTTGCACAATACTTCTCCGATCGCTTTTTTATCATCAACGTATGATATTAAATCATTACCGCTAATGTTTAAATCTTTTAGTGTGTAAGGCTCTTTGTTATTTAAAACACAATTCAATGAATATCGGGACACAGAAGTGTCATGGGCGAAAATTTCGTGGTATTTCAGCCATACGTCAAGTCGTTCAAATCCGTAATCCTTAAGAATATACTTTACTTCAATATTATTTTTAGGTAACGGTTTGTCAAGTAGTTGGGCATACATCAGCGATTCTTTTATCGTGTGATTATCAACTTTAAGATTTCGTAATACCGTTTCAATGTTACAATCTGATTTCTTAAAAATGTAAGCGATACGAAAAGCTAAGTCTGTCGGAAGCTTATGAATATCAGACGGCATTGGTGATTTGGGTATTTCTAAAAACTCAAAAGCACCATTTGAAAAAAGCGGGTCTGAATTTTCAGGGTGAGTACTTAGTAATATCCTTACAAGGTCGGTATAAATTCTTTCTACGCTTATATTTTGCAATAACGGAAAAAGTTCAATTGCGGCATCTTTCGTCGATTTTTCAATATCAAAACCGAGTTGTGAAGAAAAACGGAACGCACGAATGATTCTCAAGGCATCTTCCGTGAATCGCTTTTTGGGATCACCGATGGCACGTATTACTTTATTATTGATATCATTTAAACCGTTCAAGGGGTCGAATAAACCGTGTTTGTGATTATAGCAAATTGCATTCATTGTGAAGTCACGGCGTTTTAAATCATTGTCAACATTTGTTTCGAACACTACACTGTCGGGAGCACGGTGATCGGAATAATTTCCGTCTGTGCGATAGGTTGTGATTTCAATATTTCCCGATTCGGTAACAACTGTGACGGTGCCGTGTTTAATTCCGGTCGGAACTGTTTTATCGAATATTGAAATAACGTCGGTCGGAGTTGCGTTGGTTGTTATATCGTAGTCAAAAGGTGTTTTATTCATCAAATGATCACGAACTGCTCCACCGACACACCAAGCCTCAAAACCGTTATTTGTTAACTTGTTTAAACAGTCGGAAACGTAGTCGGGAAGTATAAGTATCATATTTTTTCTCCAAATTGAAAATTTATGTTTATTTTTTGTGGTAATGATTGTATAATTAAATTATAATATTTTGGTAAATGTTTGTAAAGTATTTTATAAATTAAAAGGGAAGTGCCTGTTTTGAAAAAGTATTTACCTCAAGATGATATAATTCTTAATGTCAAAAAAGTTCATATGATCGGTGTCGGTGGCTCGGGAATGTGTCCTCTTGCTGAAATTTTGCATAGCCAAGGATATATTCTTACAGGTTCCGATGTTAATGAAAGTGATCCGCTAAAACGTGTCAGAGCGTTGGGTGTTGAAGTATATATGGGTCATAAGCCCGAAAACGTCCACGGAGCAGAGTTAGTTGTTTATTCTGCCGCAATTAACAAAGAAAACCCAGAGTTGGTTGAAGCGGCAAAATTAGGTATTCCTACTATGGAACGCTCGAAATTGTTGGGTGCGATTACAAGAAGATACGACCGTGTGATCGGTGTTTGCGGAACTCACGGTAAAACAACTACTTCATCTTGCCTTACACAGGTTTTGTTTATGAATGAACTTGACCCGACAGCCGTTATTGGCGGCAGATTGCCGTTGATCAATGCTAACGGTATTGCAGGAAAGTCGGAGTTTATGGTTTGTGAATCCTGCGAGTTTGTTGATACGTTCTTACAATTGTCACCCGATATGGCTGTACTTCTTAATATTGACAACGACCATCTTGATTATTTCAAGACAATGGATAATCTTGTTAATTCATTTAAGAAGTTTATTGATATGTCTAAAGTTGCCGTTATCAACGGTGACGATCCGCTTTGTCAGAAAGCGATTGAGGGATTTACCGGTGAAGTTATTACATTTGGTATAGCTTCTGATAATGATTATACAGCAACTAATGTTGAAAGAGCGAGTCTCGGTTTTAAGTTTACTGTCAATTTTAAGGGTACACCATTGTTTGACCTTGAGTTGTCCGTTCCCGGTAAGCATAACGTTCTCAATGCTTTGTCGGTTGTAGCAGCCTGTCGTTATTACGGTGTTGATAATGAAGGAATTAAAAAGGGAATAGAAGCATTTGGCGGTGCAGGACGCAGATTTGAAAAGCTCGGTTATTTTAACGGTATAACACTGGTTGACGATTATGCGCATCATCCCACCGAAATTGCCGCAACACTTAATGCTGCAAAGCAACTGAATTTTAACAATGTAATTGCTGTCTTCCAGCCCTTCACTTTCTCGCGCACCGAATTGTTAAAAAATGAATTTATTGAGGCGCTGTCCATTGCCGACAAGGTTATTCTGACCCCGATAATGGGTTCTCGAGAGGTTAATACCACGGGTATTTCATCAGAGCATCTCGCTGCAGGGTTGAACGACTGCGCCGTTGTTGCGGGATTGCAGGAAGCTGCCGAAGCGGCGGTAAAAGCCGCAAGAGACGGTGATATTATTATCACAATGGGCGGTGGAGATATTTACAAATCGGCATATATTATGCGCGATATAATGCCAAAAATTTAAAGCAAAGCTAAACAACTGTCATTCTTCGTTTAAAACTCAGAATGACAGTTGTTTTTATTGTTTATTTTTCAAATTTAATTGTTGAAACTGTATCGGGGAGAAGTTCGATGTACCACCAGGTTCCGTCAACATTTATTTGTATCTGGCGTTTGTCCTTGTTTGGGTTGGCAAGACCAAGGTATTTTACACCGTCAGTCTCCCACAAAACTCCCTCAACATTCATACCGAGGTTAGGGTAGGAGGACATCGAAGCCAAACTATCGATCGATATGGGATAAATTTTTGTTTTGGGCTTAATAAACGGTGCGAAATGCTTGAAGGCCATATACTGACCGCTGTATTTCAGGCGATTTTCAACACGGTCAAGTGTAACAAGTCCACCGCAGAAGAAGGGACCGATGTTTGGACCGCCCGTTTCATCAAGCATCAGATTCCAACCCGTAAAAGACGAATAGTTGTTTCTCAATGTTTTGGCCATCATTATGAACCATTTGTTCCAATCGGTTGCATAATTGTCATAAAGTCTTGGGCCACCCTCTGTAAAATTAAGTGTGAGCTCAGGGTAGTTTTCTTTAAGCTGGGCAGTTTGCTCAATATTACCGCTATAATAGTGGAAAGCAAAGCCGTTGACGGCTTTTCTCAAACCCTTAATGGACTTAATACTCCAATCAACTCGCTCAACACCGTTAAAATTGTTATCAAACATCCAAATTTCTGTGTCAAGACCGTTGGCAATTAGTTTTTCACGCAGAATTTTAATGAATTTTGCCTCGATTTCAGGATGCCAGACGCAGGCGGGCATTCTGCCGCCCTGATGTGTTTCGGTTTCATTTTGAGGAGTAAGTGCACTGATGTGAATACCTTCGGCCTCATAGGCTTTAAGAAATTTAACATAGTATTCGGCATAGCAATTAAGATATTTTTCACGCATATAGCCGC
The DNA here is from genome assembly GCA_017629275.1 of Clostridia bacterium. Lineage (GTDB taxonomy): Bacteria > Bacillota > Clostridia > Oscillospirales > Acutalibacteraceae > UMGS172. The sequence continues at coordinate 19,193 of JAGBXM010000024.1, read as the reverse complement.
CGCACATACTACCACCGGTTTTCATCCAACCCGGAGGACTCCACGGTGAAGAATAGATATAAAGGTCCGGGCGAACCTTTAAAATTTCTTTAATCATCGGTATGATGTATTCTTTGTCGCGGTCAATAGAAAAATGCCTTAATTCAACATCACCGTCAACATCGTCGTAGGAATAAAGTTCGGCAGAATAGTCGCTTGAACCGACAGAAATTCTTGCAATAGACAGATTAAGACCGTCTTTTCCGTAAATATCGTTGATCAAAGTGTTTCTTTCGTCAGGATTCATTTTGCTTAGATTGTAACAAGATGAACCCGTGATGGCAACGCCAAAGCCTTTGAAGCTTGTGTTAAGAGGTTTTTGTGAGGGGATTGCAGTCAAAACACCACCCATTTTGATGGCGGGTTTGAGCTCAACTGAAGTGAAATTTTGATTTGTGGTTGTAATATATTGTGTTACCTTCAAGATAATTACCTCCTTTTGTTTAATTAAAACATAACTAATTATTAATTTCAATGGACTAATTTATAATTGAATGCAGTAATTTACTATTTTACTAACACTTGTTTTAAATTGCTATTGCTATTATTTATTTGTTTAGATATAATTAGTGTAAATAAACTAATTAAGGTGGTTGTTTTATGAGTGAGCAATCCTTAAAAACGAAGATTATCAGTTCCTTGGAAAAATGCTTTTATGATGATGATTTTGATAAATTTCCTGAATTGAAAAGTATTTCTATGCTCAAAAATGAAAAGCTTTCATTTCAGATGGCTTTTTGTCAGACTGCACAGTTAAATAAGATATTTGCATCTTATAAGATTGAGGGTGCGTTGAAGGATTACATCACCATTAAGCGGACGATATGCGTACCGAGTGTCAAACCTGTTGATAAATTGAACAATAATTATGATGATAATTATCTGAGAACAACACCCGGTCTTTATCCTGACCTTATTTCCGATCTCGGATATCAGGATCGTATCTTTGTAACGGTTGAAAATCTGCGCACACTTTGGTTCGACGTTGAACTGCCTGAGTGTGTTGAAGCAGGTGAATATCCCACTACAATAACTCTTTTTACCGATGAGGAAGTACTGGCTGAATCAAGTGTTACCATCAAGGTTATTGCCGACACCCTTGCCACAGAATCCGTACCTCATGCCGAGTGGTTTTACGCCGATTGCATCGCAAATTATTATAAAGTTGAAGTTTTCTCTGAGGAACATTGGAAGTTGATTGAAAACTTCCTTAAAACCGCAAGAAACAACGGTGTAAACACCGTTTTGACACCTATCTTCACCCCTGCACTTGATACTTATGTCGGCGGTGAGCGACTTACAACTCAGCTTGTCGGAATTATCCTTAAAAACGGGGAGTATAGCTTTGATTTTTCTAAACTTGACCGTTGGGTTGATATGTGCCTGCGCTTAGGCTTCCTGCATTTTGAAATTCCTCATTTCTTCACTCAGTGGGGTGCAAAACATTGCCCCAAGATCGTCGCTGATGTTGACGGTGTTGAAAAGCGTATTTTTGGTTGGGATACCGATTCTTTGAGCGATGAATACACCAAGTTTATCGATACCTTTATACCTGCTTTAATTGGTTATTTCAAGGATAAAGGCATTGATGATATGCTTATTTTCCACGTATCGGACGAACCGCATCTTAACGAGCTTGATCAATATAACCTTACCGCCGATAAGATCAAGAAGCATATCAAGGGTTATTCTATGATCGATGCTGTAAGTGATGTTGAGGTTTTCAAACGAGGAATTCTTGATAAGCCGGTTGTAATAGTCTCAAATATGCATAAATTTCTCGATGCCGGTGCTGATAAGGCTTGGGTTTATTATTGTTGTGGACCTACGAAAGTTACTACTAATCGTTTTATGTCAATGCCTTCGGCACGAACCCGTATTTTAGGTATTCAAATGTATAAGTTTGACATAAAAGGTTTCCTGCATTGGGGATATAATTTCTATAACTGCCAGTATTCTTATAACACCGTCAACCCTTATCTCGATACCACAGGTGATTATTTTGCACCGTCGGGTGACTGTTTCCTGGTTTACCCGGGTGAGGACGGTATCCCTGAGGAGTCCATCCGTATAAAGTTGATGCGTGATGCTTTTCAGGATATTCGTGCATTGAAGCGCTGCGAGGAGTTGTACGGTAGGGAATATGTGTTGAATCTTATTGATGAAGGTCTTGAAGCACCTCTCACCTTCCTTGAATACCCCAAAGAGGCTGACTATATCCTCAATCTTCGTGAAAAGGTCAACGCCGCTATTTCAGCTAAATCTTAAATTTATAAAAAGAAAGCCTCGTCAGTTGACGAGGCTTTTCTGTTATATTTCTTTTATTAAAACCGAAGTATGAATGGGTAGGGTAAAGGTTAGGTCGTCGGTTACTTTTATAAGCTCACCGTTGTGGTTATTATCAAGCAGATAAATTTCATAATTGCCGCTTTTGCCAAAATCAAGCTTTACTTTTTTGTCGGCAATTTCACCGTCAAAATCCTTGTCAGTGTAGTGAGTAACTGTTGCAATTATCTTGCCGTCATTCTTAATACCGCAAAGGCAGTAAATATTTTCAACCTCGGTGTCACATGGTATTTCCTTAAAGCAATCATAGAACATACCATACCAATAAAGCGGATAATAACCCTTTAACGGCTTGTAGGTAAAGTAGTTGAACACGCCGTTCCACTGTGACGGACGGGTGTCATAGTACATCAGCATATCTATCGTGCTGTGCTGGGAGGCACAAATAGTTGCAAGCGTAAAGGCGGCGCCCTTTAAACCTAATTTGGTATCCACGCTGTATTGGTAATTATCACCGGCCCAGCCTTTAACATAGTTCCATTCATCAAGGATGCTTTCGGTGCTTGTATAACCGTTTTGGTCAAGTAATTCGCGCATTTCTTCACCCATTTTAACAGCATCTATGGGCTCTGTGCAGTAAATATGCCATGACAGAAAATCAATTTCAACATTTCGTTGCCGCATTTCCGCCAAAAAATGGGCCAACCATTTTCTGTCACATGCCAATCCCGGTCCACCTATTTTGACGTTTGGGAAGCATTCCTTTAAGCGCTTGGCAGTAATAGAATAAAGGTCAAAAAATTGCTCCTTTGTGCCTAACCAGGTCGAGCTCCACCAGCTATCGGTTAATGCATTATAGTTTTTAAGATCGGGCTCGTTCCAGATCTCCCAATACTGAATGTTGTAATTAAATCCGTCAGCCCAGCCCTCGTTGTAATGACGAATGATATGCTCGCAAATGCTGGCCCATTTGTTAAAATCCTTGGGAGGATAAACATGACGCTTGGCGATCTGATGCTCAATGGTTTGACCCAAACGGAAAAATGTTTCGGTGCCGGCTTCAAGGCATTTAAAAATTTCCTCATCCGTGCAAGCAAAATCATAAGAAGCGGGGTCATTTTCATCAGCGTTAAAATCGGGGAAAATGGCCGAAATGTCGTGAGAAAACGGACCGTTGTAGATACCGCACATTTTGGAATCATGATTACGACTGTAAGGAATGCGTGCGGCTTTGTATTCATTAAAATTATTGCGTGCGTTATTTTTAGCCTGCCTTGTATACCAAGGACCGCCATTTGTTGCGTTGAGTATCTTAAACTTATTACCGTTATTTTTGAGGTCAAACTTTAAAATATCCATAATGTCTCTCCTTTTGAGCTTTCTATATATCATAAAATACATAATTCATTTTTTCAATAGAAAAACTTACGAAACTTTTTCGAAATAAAAAAGATTCTTCACTGAGTTCAGAATGACAGACTTTAAGTTTATTTTTGTCATTCTGAGCGTAGCGAAGAATCTTATATTTTAATACGAATATTTAATTGATAATGACCTCTTCCCAAAGTTTTTCAAAATACTTTCGGGTTTCATCATCAAGGTCCTTGTAGTATTCGGTTTTTATTGCATCCTGATTTTCAGGATAAAGGAACTCGTTTCCCGCCAATGAATAATCGGGATGATCAACAACTGCGGTGTTTGGTGAGGCATAGCAGATATATTCGGCATTGGCCAAAGCAACCTCGGGCTCAAGCATAAAATTGATAAACATCATTGCCGCTTCATAATTCTTGGAATTAGAAGGGATGCACATTGAGTCAATAAATATGTTGGTTCCTTCTTTTGGGTAGACAAACCCAAGATCGGGGTTTATGTCCGCCATAGTCAGATAGTCACCTGCATAATAGGGAGCCATTGCAGCGTTTCCTGCCTGCATTTTATTGAACACTTCATCCATAACTCTTCCTTGCAGAATCGGATTTTGTTCTTTTAGCTTGGCGGCCGCCTTGTCCCAGTCTGACTTATCGGTTGAGTTTACGTCAAGTCCAAGATAAAACTGAGCTATTGCAAAAGCATCGCGAGAGTTATTGAAGGTGAGAATATTGCCTTTGTAACGCTCATCCCACATTGCGCCCCAACTGTCAGGTTCTTCTTTGACCATTTTTTTATTATAAATCAATCCGACCATACCGACAGAATAGGGAACAGTGTACTTATCTTCGGGATCAAAATACTGAGCGTGATACTTCTCATCGATCAATTTGTAGTTGGGTACTTTTGAATAGTCGATTTCTTTGAGCATACCTTCTTTTCTCATTCGGTCGATCATATAGTCGGAAGGTATGATAATATCATAACTGACCGAACCGCTTTTGAGTTTGGCATACATTGACTCGTTACTGTCAAATGTAGTGTAATTAACCTTAATGCCGGTTTTTCTTTCAAAAGCACCGATTACGTCAAGCGCACCTTCACTGCCGTCTGAGATATATTCACCCCAGTTAAATACGTTAAGCTCAATACCCGTGTAATCGTTTTTATAATACTGTTCGTCGATAACGTCGACGTCGGTATTAGACTCGCCCAAGAAAGAAAGACCAAACAACCCGACAATAAGCAAGACCGCAATAACTGCACAAATTAGTTTTTTCATTTCTTCAGTCTTGCTCCTTTCTTTTTGTTATCTTCGCTTTGAATAACGTTAAGCAAAATCATCAAAACGAGGAGCAAAAGGAACATAATACTTTCCAAAGCATAAACGTCGGGCTTCATCGGTTTTCTTGTCATTGAGTAGATGAGCAACGGTAAGGTCTGAAATGTTCCGTTGGTAAAATAACTGATAACAAAATCATCAAGCGACATTGTAAAAGCCATTATGAATCCAACAAGTATTCCCGGAGTGATAGAGGGGAGTACTGCCTTGAAAAAGGCCTGTATAGGAGTGCAACCCAGATCCATTGCCGCTTCGGTGAGGTGTTTGTCGGTCTGTCTGAGGCGGGGGAGAATATTAAGAATAACATAGGGCAGGCCGAACGTAATGTGTGCAATAAGTATAGTGAAGAAGTTGACCGAGTTGGCAAGGTTCAACATTTTTCCTACAAATACGAACATCAGCATCATAGATATACCTGTAACAACTTCGGGGTTCATCAACGGTATATTAGTCACCGACATCACAGTGCTTTTTACCCATGTGCTTCTCATTTTTGAAATGCCGATAGCCGCCACTGTTCCTAATACCGTAGAAATCAATGAAGATAAAACAGCAAGAATGAGAGTGTTTCTTAAAGCACCGAGAAGGTCACCGCCGTATTGAAAAAGGTTTTGATACCATCTGAATGAGAAGCCATCGAATACCGAAGTACTTGTAGCAGAGTTGAAGGAGAAAACGATCATAACAATGATAGGCGCATACAATATGAACATTATCAAAGTTATGAAAATCCAACGCAGTTTACTCATATTACAACACCTCCGGTCTGATCGTCGTCATCGGAGAATTTGTTGACAACAGCAAGGCTGATCAAAATAATCAGCATTAAAACCAAAGATATAGTTGCACCGATATTATAATCGGGTACGCTTGAACGGTAGAATTTATCCTCAATCACGTCACCGATCATTTTAATGTTTCCGTCTGAGAACTGACGGGAAATGTAGAAGGTACTGACACACGGTACAAAAACCATAGTAATACCTGACAAAACACCGGGTATGCTCAAAGGAAGTATAACTTTCTGAATTGTTCCAAAGGTATTGCATCCAAGATCATTTGAAGCCTCAAGCAAGGATTTATCAACCTTTGAAATGCTGGAATAAATGGGGAGTATCATAAACGGTAAGTAATTGTAAACCATACCGAATATAATAACACCGGCATTACCAAGAAATTGAATCGGCTCCAAGCCTATTGACTCCAAAAGTGTGTTTACAAGACCGTTTTTTTCTAATATCTGTTGCCATGAATATGTACGGACAACAAGGTTCATCAGCATAGGAAGCATTACTAACAGCATAAGCATACGCTGGCTTGAGGCGTTCACCTTAGACATACAGTATGAAAACGGGTAAGCAATTACCAGACTTATAACAGTAGCCCAAACAGCGTAAAGCATTGAACGCCAGAACACGGTCATATATTGTTCGTTAGTAAAAAAATTAATAATATTGTTGAATGTAAAACTACCGTTGGCGGTTGTAAAAGCGTAGTAAACAACAAACAGTAACGGAACCACGATGAATATAGCCGACCAAAGAAGATAGGGAGCATTCAACACTACCTGTCCGCTTTTTGTTTTATTCATCCTCGGATTCCTCCGCCAAAGCCGCAGCTTCTGCAGCTTCTTCGTTCATCTCATCGAGTTCATCACTGTAAGAACTGTAATCACCGAATTTACCTGAGTATTCACTCTTTTTCATAATATGAATGGCATCGGGTTCGATAAACAGACCGACAGTTTCACCGACGTCGTGAAAATCGGTTGTCTGAATCATCCATTTGAAGTTGTTGATATCAACAATGATCTCATAGTGAACACCAAGGAAGGTGACAGAGGTAACCACACCTTCAAGCATACCGTTGATCGGTGGAACTATATCAACGTCCTCGGGACGTATTACGACATCAACGTTTTCATTGGTGTTGAAACCAGAGTCCAAACATTCAAAATCACGGCCGTTTATCTGTACCAGGAAGTCTTTTTTCATAACACCGTCAATGATATTACTTTCACCGATAAAGTCTGCTACAAACGCGTTTTCAGGCTCATTATATATATCCGCAGGTGAACCAATTTGTTGAATCTTACCCTTATCCATTACGACAACGGTATCAGACATAGAAAGGGCCTCTTCCTGGTCGTGAGTAACAAATATAAAGGTGATACCTGTGCGTTTTTGCAGGTTTTTAAGTTCAACCTGCATATCTTTACGCAATTTTAAATCGAGCGCAGACAAAGGCTCATCCAAAAGTAGAACCTTCGGATGATTTATAATAGCACGTGCGATCGCAACGCGCTGCTGCTGACCGCCGGAAAGTGTATCTATTTTGCGCTTCTCGAGACCTTTCAGATTGACGAGTTCAAGCATTTCGATAACCTTGTCGTGAATTTCGCTTTTGGGTGTGTTTTTTACTTTAAGACCGAAAGCTACGTTGTCATACACGTTAAGGTGCGGGAACAGGGCATATCTCTGGAAGATCGTATTTATGTTTCTTTTGTGTGGAGGTACTGCGTTTATATTTTGTCCACCAAAAAAAACATCTCCGCCGTCCTGTGACTCGAAACCTGCAATTATACGTAAAGTTGTAGTTTTACCGCAGCCTGAAGGCCCTAAAAACGTTACAAACTCTCCGTCTCTGATGGTAAGGTCGATACCGTCAAGTACAGTTTCCCCGTCATATGACATGCGGATGTCCTTTAATTGAATTATATTTTCTTTGTTCATTTAAGCATCCCCCTTTGCGGCAATAAGGCCGACAAAACCAAAATGGCTCTGCGCGATACCCGCGGTATCTCTGTCGAAAGCCCTCCGCAAAGGGTTTTTCATAGTCCTCTCGAAAACGGGGACTACGGCTCAAGACTTGACACCGCTAATTCAACACAGATGCAAAAACGCATTAAAGTTATATTATTGTTTTTTTACATAAATGTCAATAGTTTTTATAAAAATACTGCATTTTGTCTTAATATGTAATATTTTGGTAGAGCTATTTAACACATAATTCTATACTATTATTATATTTATATTATGTTTAAGTATTGCGTTTTCAGTATGAATGTGATACAATTTACAGATAGTTAATGTGGGTAAATATGTAAAAAATATTATAGGTGGATTTTATGTATATTTTAGGGATAGATCCCGGTTATGCAATTGTCGGTTACGGTGTTGTGAAATACGAAGGTAACCGATTTACTCCGATAACATACGGTGCTATAACAACGCCTGCCAAAATGCCTTTTGTAAAGCGGCTTGATATTATTTTCAACGAGATGACAAAAATTTTTTCAACCTATAAAATTGAAGCTATGTCGATTGAAAAACTGTTCTTTAATACCAATACGACTACTGCTATTGATGTTGCTCAGGCAAGGGGTGTTATTATTCTTTCGGCCGAAAGAAGCGGAGTGCCGGTATTTGAATACACACCTTTACAGGTTAAATCTGCTGTTACAGGTTACGGTAAAGCCGAGAAGAAGCAGATTATGGAAATGACCAGAATGCTTTTAGGTTTAAATGCTGTCCCGAAACCTGACGATACGGCTGACGCATTGGCGTTGGCAATTTGTCACGCACATTCGGCAGGCTCGGCCTTAGGTAGGTTAAACTATATTCCGAAATAAAGGAGCTTACTATGATTTATTCGTTTAACGGTATTTTGATTTATTCCGACCATATCAGCGCGGTTATTGAGTGCGGCGGTGTCGGTTATAAGTTTTCAGCATCAACCAAAACTTTAGCAGCATTACCTTCTAACGGTAAACAGGCTTTTGTATACACTTATATGAACGTCAAAGAAGATGCCGTTGATCTGTACGGTTTTGCAGAACCCGGTGAACTTGAACTTTTTAAAATGATTACTTCGGTTAACGGTGTCGGACCTAAAATCGGCATAGCGTTATTATCGGATTTTACTACCGACCAATTAAGCCTTGCAATTGCTTCAGGTGATGCAAAAACACTCACTAAAGCAAGCGGTGTGGGACTTAAACTGGCTCAACGAATCGTACTTGAACTCAAAGATAAAATGTCAAGCGGACTTGCGGTTGGTGATACATCTGCGTCTTCGACTGTGGTTGCCGATATTTCCGATGGTTCATCACCTAAAGATGCTATTGCCGCTTTGGTTCAGTTTGGATACAGTAACAGCGAAGCGGCGACCGTTGTTGCTAAATGTGATCTATCCAAATCTACTGAAGATATAATTAAGCAGGCTTTACGTTTGCTTTCCACAAAATTTTAACGGAGGACTACAATGAACGATCAGGATTTTGAAAGCAGAATAGTTGCTCCCGAATTTACATCGCTTGACAGTGAAATAGACACATCGCTTCGCCCTAAAATGTTGACCGAATATATCGGTCAGGATAAGGTCAAAGAAAACCTCGACATATATATTAAAGCCGCAAAATTGCGCGGTGAGTCGCTCGACCATTGCTTACTTTACGGTCCTCCCGGTCTGGGTAAGACGACATTGGCGGGAATTATTGCAAACGAAATGGGCGTTAATCTTCGCGTGACTTCGGGTCCTGCTATTGAGAAGCAGGGCGATCTTGCGGCCCTTCTTACCAACTTGAACGAGGGCGACGTCTTATTCATTGACGAGATACACCGTTTGTCCAGAAGTATTGAGGAAATACTTTATCCCGCTATGGAAGATTTTGCACTTGATATTATTATCGGTAAAGGACCTTCCGCAAGAAGCATTCGTCTTGATTTGCCTAAATTTACTCTTGTCGGCGCAACGACCCGTTCCGGACAGCTTACCGCACCTTTGCGTGACCGATTCGGCGTATTATTGAGACTTGAACTTTATACTCCCGAACAGTTGGCTGATATTATTACACGTTCGGCAGGTATTCTTAACGTTGGTATTGAGCGGGAAGGTGCTTTGGAGATCGCATCCAGATCACGCGGTACACCGCGTATTGCAAACCGTCTGTTAAAGCGTGTCAGAGATATTGCTCAGGTTGAGTTTGACGGTGTTGTCACTGAAGAGATAGCTCAGAATGCTTTGTCGAGATTTGAAATTGATGAGCTGGGTCTTGATGATTTCGATAGAAGAATGCTTACCACCATTATTAAAACTTACAACGGCGGACCTGTCGGACTTGATACTTTGGCTGCGGCGGTTGGTGAGGATAGCATCACTATCGAAGACGTATACGAACCTTATTTGATGCAGATAGGTTTCTTGTCGCGCACCAATCGCGGACGATGTGTTACCAATGCCGCGTATGAACATCTTGGTATTCCGCACGGAAATTCAGACGGTGGCGGACAGATGAAATTCTGATTTTAGAAAAGAGTTAGTTATGAGAGTTGTTACCGATTTTTCAGATTACGAATTGATCGACGCTTCTGACGGTGAACGTTTGGAGCGTTGGAAAGATATAATTCTGATTCGACCCGATCCACAAGTTATGTGGAGAGGTGACCGTAAGAATCTGTTGTGGCATAATGCACACGCAAAATATCATCGTTCTCAGAGCGGTGGCGGTCATTGGGAAATGCTTAAAAATGTCCCTAAAGTATGGTCGGTGGATTTTAAAGAATTGACCTTTCGCTTGAAACCTATGGATTTTAAGCATACGGGACTGTTTCCCGAACAAGCCGTGAACTGGGAGCTTATGAGTAATTGTATCAAAAATGCTGACAGACCGTTAAAGGTTTTAAACCTTTTTGCTTATACGGGCGGTGCCACGGTCGCCTGTCTTAAAGCAGGTGCTTCAGTTACCCACGTCGATGCTTCGAAGGGTATGGTTAATTGGGCTAAAGAAAATGCAGTTGCCTCGGGCGTCGGTGACCGACCCGTCAGATGGCTTGTTGATGACTGTCTGAAATTTATTGCAAGAGAAATAAGAAGAGGTAATAAATATGACGGTATTGTTATGGACCCGCCCTCTTACGGACGCGGACCTAACGGTGAAGTCTGGAAAATAGAACAACAACTTGACGAGCTGTTGTATTTAACTTCACAGATTTTAAGCGACGACGCTGTATTTTTTCTTCTTAATTCGTATTCAGGCGGCATCTCTCCGACTATAATCAATTATATGGTCAAAGATATTGTTATTAAAAATCGCCACGGAGACGTTACTACCGAGGAAATCGGTTTGAATATTACCGACCGTGATATTGCATTACCGTGCGGTTGTACGACTGTTTGGACCTGTAAGTAAAGGATGTATTTCATTGGAAACAATTATAAATGTGGATAATATCACATTTGAATATGAGTCTGACGAGGAAACTAAAGCTGTTTTAAAAGATTTTTCCATTAAGTTTAACAAGGGTGAGTTTACGGCCGTTTTAGGCCATAACGGCTCGGGAAAATCTACGCTTGCGAAGCTTCTGAACGGTTTACTTGTACCTCAAAAAGGTACGGTAACAGTTGATGGATTAAGTACCGCTGACGAAGATAATTCTATCAGAATTAAAAGGACAGTTGGAATGGTTTTTCAAAATCCCGACAATCAACTTGTTGCTACGGTTGTCGATGAGGATGTTGCGTTTGGCTTAGAAAACCTCGGAATTCCTCACAAAGAAATGATCGAAAGAGTTGACGGTGCTTTAGAGGCTGTCGGTATGACCGAGTTTAAAAAGTCGGCACCTCATAATCTCTCGGGTGGACAAAAGCAGCGTGTTGCAATTGCAGGTATTATTGCAATGCAACCTAAGTACATTGTTTTTGATGAACCGACAGCTATGCTTGATCCTCGCGGACGAAAAGAGGTTATGGATGTTATTCTGAAGCTGTGCCGCGAAAAGAATATTACGGTTATTTTAATTACCCATTATATGAACGAAGCGGCACTTGCTGACAGAGCAATCGTTATGAATAAAGGCGAAATCGTACTTGACGGAAAGCCTCACGACGTTTTTTCCGAAGTCGAAATTTTAAAAAATGCAGGACTGGATGTTCCGCAGCCCACCGAATTATGCGTTGAGTTAAATAAGAGCGGCTTTGGCTTGAAAGCTAATGCATTATCGGTTGATGAATGTGTTGAAGCGGTTTCTGTCGTTTTATCGGAGGTAAGATAAATGTCTTTGCTTGAAGTTAAAAATCTTACCTACACCTATGGACAGGGTACGCCTTTTGTAACTCATGCCGTTAATGATGTTTCTTTTTCGGTTGAAAACGGTGAAATAATCGGCTTGATAGGACATACCGGTTCGGGCAAATCTACCATTGTTCAGATGCTTAACGGACTTATTGAACCTGAGAACGGAACTATTCTTTTCGATGGTAGAAATATCAAAACCGATTTTAAAAAAATAAAAGAGGTTCGCTTTAACATTGGCCTCGTATTTCAATATCCAGAATATCAATTATTTGAAGAAACGGTTGAAAAGGATATTGCATACGGCCCGACCAATATGGGCCTTTCGTCGGATGAAATCGCAGAGCGCGTAAAATATGCTGCAGAACTTGTCGGATTGACCGATGAAATGTTAAAAAAATCTCCGTTTGATCTGTCCGGTGGAGAAAAGAGAAGGGTCGCTATTGCGGGAATAATTGCGATGAGGCCCAAGGTGTTGATTCTGGATGAACCGACAGCAGGTCTTGATCCCAAAGGTCGTGATATGATACTTTCCCGTATCAAAGAATACCGTAACGAGACAGGTGCGGCTGTTATTATTGTTTCACACAGTATGGAGGATATGGCCAAAACCGCTGATAAGCTTCTTGTTATGAACCGCGGTAACATTGAAATGTTTGATAAGGTTTCAAACGTATTCTCTAATGTTGAGCGTTTGGTTGATATCGGACTTGATGTTCCTCACGTTACAAAGATAGCTATTGAGTTAAACAAAAGAGGGTTTGATATTCCTAAAAATATTTTCACGGTTTCTGATCTCAAAGAAGCAATTATAAGTTGCAAAAAAGGAGGTAATTTATGATGATGTCAGATATTACCTTTGGCCAGTTTATTGATACAAACTCCTTTGTTCATAAACTCGATCCGCGAACAAAATTGCTTGTTTTGATCGTGTACATTGTGTTTTTATTTATTGCTGATAACTTCATTTCGATAGGTGTTTTGCTTTTGTTGTTATTAGCAGGTATTATTTGCTCAAAAATTCCCATGATTATGTATTTAAAGAACATAAAAGCGATTTTACCTGTTGTTATATTAACATCTCTGCTAAACGTGTTTTACGTTTCGGGCGGCAAAGTACTTGTTGATTGGTGGATCATCACCATTACGAGTGAAGGTATATACCGTGCTTTGTTTATGGCTTTGAGAATTATTCTGTTGATTCTTTCAAGTGCTGTTCTCAGTTACACTACGTCACCAACCTCTTTAACGGGGGCTATTGAAAGTTTATTAAAACCTCTAAAATATATCGGACTTTCCAACGCTGTTCATACAATGGCAATGACGATGACTATTGCTTTAAGATTTATTCCGACTTTAATTGAAGAAACTCAGAAGATTATGAATGCACAAAAGGCAAGGGGAGCCGACTTGGATAGCGGCAACTTAATTCAAAGGGTCAAAGCGTTGTTGCCTATTTTAATTCCGTTGCTTATTTCCTCTGTTCGACGTGCTTACGAATTAGCTGAGGCTATGGAGTGCCGTTGCTATAATGGTGGCGAAGGAAGAACTAAATTCCGTGTAATGAAATATGGATTGTGCGACCTTTTGGCCGGTGTTTTAATCATTTTTGTCTGTGCTGCATCAATTGTATTGAACGTTTATTATACTCAGTTGATTTCTACTGTTTTGGCAATTTTTTAGGTGGGTGTGTGTATGTCGCGATATTTATTGACAATTAAATATGATGGCAGTAATTATTGCGGCTGGCAGGTTCAACCGAACGGTGTGTCGGTTCAGTATATTATTCAGACCGCTTTAAAAGAACTTCTTAATGATAACTCTGTTTGTGTGACGGGATGTAGCCGAACCGATGCAGGTGTTCACGCTAATATGTTTTGTCTGCATTTTGATTCTGATACTACTATCCCTGAGGAGAAGATTCCTTTTGCGCTTAATGTACGACTCCCGCTTGATATTAAGGCTATTGAATGCAAAAGGGTAGCAGATGACTTTCACGCAAGATATTCAAGCAAAGGTAAAACGTATATTTACAGAATATTAAACTCTCCGCTGCCCGATCCGTTTAAATCAAAGTATTCTCTCCAAATCGCTAAACCGATCGATATAAATTTGATGAATGTCGCTTGTAAAAAGTTTGTCGGTACACATGATTTTGCCGCTTTTTGTTCGGTGGGTTCTTCGGTTGTTGATACTGTCAGAACTGTATACGCTTGCAGTGCTGACAGAAACGGTGACGATATTTTTATAAGCATTACTGCCAACGGTTTTCTTTATAATATGGTGCGTATAATTGTAGGAACGCTCTTGGAAGTTGATTCGGGCAAAATTTTGGTTGAGGATATTGATAATATTATTACTTCAAAGGACCGAAACTGTGCCGGTCACACCGTTAAACCGCATGGCTTATTCTTAGAACGTGTTCATTATAATGAAATGGATATTTGCTAGAGGGGGTTTATATGTCTACAAACAAAAAGAAACGGAAGATCCGCATCGGTAAGTTGTTTGTCACAAAAAATTCTTCTGAACGTTATGATAACAATTCTGATACTGCAAAAGAAAACTCTGTGTTAAGAGTTGTTGCAGGTACCAGGAAAAAGAGAATGATAAGACGTATTGTTACATATTCCATTATATTTTTGATTATTCTCACCGTAATAATATTAAATGTGTTATCACCGACCGGTCTTGTTGAGGCAATCCGTAATAAGGTTTCTGCTTCGGGCAAAGGCTCTTTACCCGTAGATGTATACTGCGTAAATCCGGAGTATATGAGTAATTACAACGGGGTTACCGCTATATTGAACGATTCATATTTTGAGTTGTATAATTCAAACGGCAAATTGATAAATGCTGTTTCCCACGGTATGTCTTCGCCCAATCTTGAATGTTCTGAGGCAAGATACTTGATTTTTGACCGTGAGAGGTATAAGATTTCGGTATTAAATTATTCTAATGAGTTATATAGCCGTGAATTTGATAAAACAATCGTTTCTGCAGATATAGGCAGGAATGGAACGTTTGCTGTCGTTACTGAATCGGATACTTATCAGAACACTGTTTATGTCTTCAATAAGGATAATGAAAATGTTTTTACCTGGAACTCTGCTCAATATTATGTCACCGATGTAGCTGTGGCGGATAACGGTAAAAGTATTTGTGTATCCTTAATCAATTCAAAAGACGGTTCATTTGAATCTTATCTTTATGTTCTTGATTTTAAAAGTGCTACTCCTAAGTTCAGATATGTATTTGACGATCTGGTTTCGTCTGTTACATCGTGCGGAAAAGAATATATGCTGGTCAACGGATTTGACAGAGCGTATTCAATCCCTTGGAACGGCGGTGCTGAAAGAAAGTTGGAAATAACCGGTGTTGTCAGGAATTACGATATCAACTCCGATGATGCTTCTTGCATTGTCAGCGGAAGATCTGACAATGAAAATATAAATAAGATTACTGTTATTGATAAGTCGGGAAGTGTTGTGTCGTCTTTTGACTTCAATTCTAATGTAATTGATATTTCTATTCTTGATGAAACGCTTACGGTTCTTACAGATAGCAATGTTCACTTTTTTAATTTAAAAGGTAAGTTGATTAAAACTGTACCGATTGAATCAAAATGTAAATTTGTTGGAACGGTTTCAGATAGTCAAGCAATGATTTTGGATAACACTAAATTAAGTATAATCAAGTAATTTATAAAGGATGGGTGTTATGAGTATTATATTAGATCTTGTTGTTGTTGCTATTTTTATTGTTTTTATTTGTATCGGTATAAAAAACGGATTTATTAAAACATTAGTTAGTTTACTAGGGTTTGTAATTGCCCTCGTTTTGGCTTTGATTATTGCCAACAAAGGCGCTTTCGCTATTTATGACGGACTGATAGCAGACATTGTAAAGAATGGCGTAAACAATGCATTATCATCGACCGTTGGAAACGATGTAGAAAGCATTGTAATGAATATTCCTGAATTCTTTTTGGATGCTGCAAAGGCGTTGGGATATGATATTAACGAGATTGTTATGGGTAATCTGGGCGAAACGGTTGAACTTACTGCTGAGGCTGTTGCAAATGTAGTTAGCCGCGATATTGCCAGACCTATTATCGGCAACATTATCAGAATAGTTCTTTTCCTTATCTCGTTCTTTGTGATCAGACTTCTTATCGGTTGGATAGGCGGAATTTTGAACATCGTCGAGAAGATTCCTGTTTTGAGAAACTTTAATAAGCTTTTGGGCGGTGTCCTTGGCGCAATAAAAGGTTTACTTGTAGTATATTTTATCTGCTATTTGGTCGTTTTGCTTGCAGGTATGAGTGTAGACGGAGTTTTGGGTATTTCGTTCTCAACAATTGAGGACACCAAGTTGTTTAGTATTTTTGCTGTCGATTTTATGTGATTTTTCTCTAAGGTGAGTTTATGAAGCTTTGTTATAAATGTAAAAAAAGACCTGCTGTTGTTTTTGTTCAGGGAATGAATCAAAACGGTACTCAGGTTGGAGGCGCACAAGGTCTGTGCTTGGTTTGCGCAAAAGAAGCCGGAATTCAGCCGGTTAATGATATGCTCAGCAATATGGGCATTTCCGATGAAGATATTGAGGCCATGAGTGAACAGCTTATGGATTTTATGGGAAACGATGATCTCGCTGATGATAATGGCGATGATGATTCTTTTTCGCCGGGTGGTGCTGCAACATTCCCGTTTTTAAACGGTATTTTCGGCAATATAGATAAAGCAGGCAAGCCCGAGTCTTCTGATTCTCAACCTGACACGGATAAAAGGAGTGATAAAAAGAAGGCGAAAAAACGTAAGTTCATTTCTCAGTTTTGCACCGATCTTACTGCCAAGGCACGTAACGGTGAACTTGACGTAATAATAGGTCGTGATGCCGAGCTTTATCGAACTATCCAAATTTTATCACGTCGTACCAAAAACAATCCTTGCCTTATAGGTGAACCCGGTGTCGGCAAGACGGCTATCGCTGAAGGATTAGCGCTCAAAATAGCCTCAAAAGACGCTCCTGCTAAGCTTTTGGACAAAGAGATAATGTTGTTGGACCTTACGGGCTTAGTTGCAGGTACGCAGTTCAGAGGACAATTTGAAAGCCGCATTAAGGGACTTATTGATGAAGTGAAATCAGAAGGTAATATTATTTTGTTCATTGATGAGGTGCATAATCTTGTCGGTGCAGGGGATTCGGAAGGGTCTATGAGCGCAGGTAATATTTTGAAACCTGCGTTGTCTCGTGGCGAGATACAGGTTATCGGTGCGACAACCTTTAAAGAGTATCGTAAATATATTGAAAAAGATGCCGCACTTGAGCGCCGCTTTCAACCTGTAACTGTTGAAGAACCATCTATTGAAGATTCTTATAAAATGCTTTCGGGTATCAGAGGATATTATGAGAGTTATCATAACGTAAAAATATCTGATGAAATTGTTCGAGGCGCAGTTTTACTTTCTGAAAGATATATAAATGACAGATTCTTGCCCGATAAAGCCATAGATTTGCTGGATGAGGCTTGTGCTTGTGCCTGTTTAAGAAATAAGTCTATTGACGAATTATATCTTGCAGAAAAGCGT
Source organism: Clostridia bacterium (assembly GCA_017629275.1). GTDB lineage: Bacteria > Bacillota > Clostridia > Oscillospirales > Acutalibacteraceae > UMGS172. The sequence goes on along the minus strand of JAGBXM010000024.1, from coordinate 1,492 downwards.
AACAAAGAACTTTCTGAAGAATTGGCTTTGCTTGAAGGCGAAGTTGAAACTCCTGATTACGAAAAAATTGCCAATGTAAAATATGAATTGGAAAAGAGTAGGGGAACGATTGAAAAATGTAAACCTGCTGCGATGAATAATTATGTCACAACCGACGATCTTGCACGGGTTATTGAATTGTGGACCGGTGTTCCTGCCGCTAAAGTAAAGCAAAACAATCTTGAAAAGCTTTCATCTCTGGAAGAAAATATTAAAAAGCATATTATCGGTCAGGATGAGGCGGTTGAAGCCGTTGTACTTGGCGTCAGACGTTCGAGCGTTCAGTTGACCAGTCACCGCAGACCGGCATCGTTTATATTTGTCGGACCTACCGGAGTTGGTAAGACCGAGTTGGTTAAAGTTTTAGCTAAGGAAATGTTCAATACTCCTGATGCACTAATCAGACTTGATATGTCTGAATTTATGGAGAAACACGCAGTGTCAAAGCTTATCGGTGCTCCTCCCGGGTACGTTGGATATGATGAAGCAGGACAATTGACCGAAAAAGTTAGAAGGAAGCCGTATTCTGTAATTTTGTTTGATGAAATTGAGAAGGCTCACCCTGATATTCTCAACACTCTTTTGCAGATTCTTGATGACGGAAGAATTACCGATTCGCAGGGCAGAACAGTGAATTTTGAAAATACGGTTATCGTTATGACGTCTAATGCGGGTAGCGATAATAATGCAACCTTACTTGGATTTGACAAAACTATTGCTGATGCATCCAAGGAAAAGGCAATGAAGGCTCTTCGTGATTTCTTACGTCCTGAATTTATCGGTCGAGTTGATGAAATTATTGCTTTTTCTCCATTAGGAAAAGATTCGCTCGAAAAAATTGCCGCTCTGGTTTTGGATGAACTCAAGCCGTTAATGAAGGAACGTAATATTGAATTTGCTTATGGTGATAAGGTTTGCGGTTATTTTGCTGATAAGTGTAACGGAAAGTCGGGTGCACGTGAACTCCGCAAAATGATCCGCAAAGAGGTAGAGGATAAAATCATAAGTGAGATGATCAATAACCCCGAGTCGACGTTTAAATCAATCAACGTTGAGTTGGATGAAACGTTGAAAATTTCTTATACAAAAATTTAAAATTTCTCTTGACGAGCGACGCAGTTTATGGTATTATATACTGCGTCGCAAAGATGCGGGTGTAGTTCAATGGTAGAATTCCAGCCTTCCAAGCTGGTTACGTGGGTTCGATTCCCATCACCCGCTCCAAAATGCCCGGCCGTTGGCAATAGTCATCGGTTTTTGGGCGTTTTTTATGAAACCAAATATGCGCTGATAGCTCAGTTGGATAGAGCATCTGCCTTCTAAGCAGAGGGTCGGGGGTTCGAATCCCTTTCAGCGTGCCAATCAAACCGTTCACCTTTCAGGTGGGCGGTTTGATTTATATGTGGGGATTCGAACCCTGAGAGGGCAGACGACGTTAAGAAAAACAGTCCGG
>JAGBXM010000023.1 GCA_017629275.1 Clostridia bacterium | reverse complement strand
TTGCCAAAAAAGAGGATGACCTTTGGGCTTTACGCCGTTTTTCTCGCACCATTCGACCACCATTTCGGCAGGCGGACGACGATACATATCGTTGGGCGCAGACGTTTCGTAACGAAGATAGCCTCGAGTCGGCTCGGTGCCCTCCCAATAAAGCGGAACAACACCTGTATTGAACACCTTCAGCCACAGCTCCTCATAGGTTTTCTGTGCCGTTTCGTCCTCATACTGTTGGAGCATAAACAGATTGCATCCAAACTCAAAATCGTGTTTTTTAAGTTTGTATGACACCTTTGCATCTTGAGGTTTGCCGTTTTGTATTACGGAAATTTTGAAATCGCCCTTGCGGAAACGCTCAATATCGCGGTCGCAACGCTCGTCAAAATATTCCTTTCCAAAGGCCATAATTCTTTTTATATCCGACATAAATTAACCTTTCAAATTCACAATCTTTAGAAGTATGAATATTTGTATAAAGATTCTTCGCTTTGCTCAGAATGACAATTCAAAAATAAACGTTGTCATTCTGAGGAACAAAGTGACGAAGAATCTTAAATTATTTCGGGGATTATCAAATTATTTATCAGCTCCAGATACGGTCGTTGGAGAACTCTTTGTCCCAAGCGGAGGTATCTTCCCACATACCGGGGATGGATGCGTTGATGTGCTCCTTGATAAGCTCCTCGTTCAGCTCGTCAAAGCCAAGACCGGGCTTGTTGGGAACCTGAATGAATCCGTCCTTGATAAGCGGATCGGGCAGACCCTTAACGATATCCTTCCACCACGGAACGTCAACCGAGTGGAACTCAAGTGCCAAAACGTTGTGCATTGCAGCAGCAGTCTGAACTGCGGCCATACAGGCAACAGGGCTTTCGGCCATGTGAATGGCAACTGCAACACCGTGCTCGTCGGCAATGTCACCGATCTTTTTAAGCTCCAAAGCACCGCCGCAGGTCAAAATGTCGGGGTGGATAACCGAAACGCCGCCTGCCTTGATGAGGGTCTCGAAGCCCTCTTTGAGGTAAATATCCTCACCCGTGCAAACCGGGATGGTAGTGCTGTTCTTCAAGCGGACATACTGATCGGTATACATCCAGGGAACCATATCCTCAATCCATGCAAGATTGTAGGGCTCCATTCTGCGAGCGAACTTGATGCAGTCCTCAACGCATACGTGACCGAAGTGGTCGATTGCGAGAGGTACTTCATAGCCGATAACCTCACGAACCTCTTTAATGTAGTTCTCGAGATAATCGAGACCCTTTTCGGTCAAATGAATACCGGTGTGAGGATGTGCGGTGGTGACGATGGAATAGCTCTTCTGATGCTTTACCATATCGGCAGTAACCGAGCCGCCCTGAACATTCAGAATATGACTTGCATATTTCTTCATATCGTCAACGAAGCCCAAGGGAGCGTTGATGCAGCCGGGCTCGTCAAGCAAAAGGCCGATACCAAGGTCCATTTTAAGGAAGGTGAAGCCCATATCCATACGCTTTTTAAGAGCAAGACCCATATCGTGACCGGTGTGCTTTCCGTCAACGTCGGTATCACAGTATACGCGGATCTCGTCGCGGAACTTACCGCCGAGCATCTGATAAAGCGGTACGCCGTAAGCCTTACCTGCAAGGTCCCAAAGTGCGATCTCGACACCCGAGACACCGCCACCCTGACGAGAAGGGCCGCCGAACTGCTTGATCTTGCGGAAAATCTTATCAACGTTGCAGGGATTTTCGCCTAAAATACGGCTCTTAAGCATCAAAGCATAGGTCTTGGAGGATGCGTCACGCACCTCACCGTAGCCGCTGATACCCTGGTTGGTATCAATGCGAAGAAGGGTACATCTCTTGGGCGCGCCGTCGATATCGACAAAGCGCATATCGGTAATACGAAGGTCCGAGGGGTTGGAGTAGGTGTTTACATTTCCTAACATTTTTTCATTTCCTTTCTTTTTTACGGTTGACTTAAATTTTTATATGGAATATAATCTAATTAAAGCATACAACTATCACGGTTTGTTTTCTATAACTATGTTTGGCAATTTGCAAACTATTTTACGATCTCAAAATCGCAACCGCGCTTATCAATATAATTTATAAGGAGGTGGCCGCAACGGTCAGAGAAGCCTTTATTCCCGAAAACGTCAATAAGGGATTTTTATTCAAACTATGGAACAACACTCCCCCACCGTTTCACCGAAACGTGATTGAACACCGCCATCTGCCGTTTGAAATAGTGCTGTTCAAAAGCGGCAACGGACTTTACAACACCAAAAGCGGCACCCACGATATTAAAACTAATGACATTTTTGTTTTTGCCTCCAACGAGCAACACTGTATAACCGATGTATACGAAGGTGAAGATTTTACCTTTACGAACATCCACTTTGAACCGCGTTACGTCTGGGGTTCAAGCAATAACGGGCTGTCGAATGAAGCTATGAATATGTGCTTTTCACATTCAAAGAGCTTTTGCAACCGACTGCCGAGAAACAACCCTTACACCGAGCGTATACGCCGTCTGATACTTGAAATTGAGGAAGAGATCGAACGCAAAGAACCGGAATACGCGTTAATGGTGCATAATAAGGTGTATGAAATTATGGTCATATTGGTACGGCATCTCGACTACGGCACAGGTAAAACGGTCACCGCCGAGGAATACCGCCACATCAAGGCCATCCGCTCGTCCATCGACTATATCAACCGCCACCTGACCGATGAACTGACCTTGAACGAATTGGCTAAAAAAGCCGATTTCAGTCCGAATTATTTTTCTTACATATTTAAAAAGACGGCGGGTGTGTCGCTTTGGGATTACATAACCTCAAAACGCGTCGAACTGGCAATGGTAATGTTGAGTGAATCGACCGACCGCAATATGCTGGACATCGCAATTGATTGCGGATTCAACAACACGGCCAACTTTAACAAAATGTTCCGCAAGGTAACGGGACTGACACCGAGTCAATTCCGCCGCCACGGTGAATACGTAGGATAGGTGTATTTTATGAACGAGATAAAGTTAGGTAAATACCGCCATTTTAAGGGCAATGAATATGAGGTCATCGGCATTGCGCAACACAGCGAAACGCTGGAACCGATGGTGATATACAAGGCACTTTACGGTGACGGCGGCCTTTGGGTGCGCCCCGCCGAAATGTGGAATGAGGAAATCACACGCGACGGCAAAACCTTTAAAAGATTTCAGTATATCGGTGAATGAAAAAGTGCTCAGGCAATCGAATTTGCCTGAGCACTTTTGAAATTGTTTTTATTAAGATTCTTCGCTTCGCTCAGAATGACAATTCAAAATTAAGTGTCGTCATTCTGAGGAGTGCAACGACGAAGAATCTTTTTATTATCACTTTAAGCTTTCAACCTCTTTGACCGTCAGCGTTTCGCCGTTGACGGTGAATTTTATGGAATAACCCGATACGTCGAGTCCGTAAACACGGGTCGGGTCGTTTTGATAGGACGGTCTTGGGTCACAAGCCAAAAGTTCGGTTATGGGGTCAACGAGGTCGGTCGGCAGTTTTTCCATGCAACCGTCCGCAAACTCAACCGTTAGTTTATACTCCTTGTATCCCTCGGAAAAACCGCAGACGGCATCGGGGTGGCTGTCGGTAAATGCAATGTAGGGCTTTATGTCAAAAATCGGTGTGCCGTCCAGAATATCGGCGCCCGTAACGTGTAAAACAGGGCCTCGGTCGGCGGTCAATTCGACACTTTCAAGCTTCAACGAGGACAAGCCGATGGAATTTGGACGAAACGGTGAACGCGTAGCAAACACGCCCATACGCTTGTTGCCGCCCAGCCTCGGCGGTCGGACGGTGGGTTGCCAAGCGTCACACTTTGCCTCGGAAAACTGCCACAAAACCCATATATGCGAAAAACCGTCAAGCCCTCTGACCGCATTAGGGTCGCGGTATTCGGGTTCAAACACTATTTCGGCAGGTAATGACACCATACCACTCTGCCTCGGTATTCCGAATTTCTCTTTGTGCGCAGTATAAATTTTCGCGATAATCTTTAAACTTTGTTCCATAACCGTCCCTCAAAAAATTTGTTAGTTACATTATACAATTATTTGCGATAATTTACAAGCAACAATCCCGTTTTAATATTTGTTCTGCGCCCGACAAAGATTCAACCAAAATTTTGTACCCATGCAAAATCCTTCGCAAAAAGCCTGTTTACATACTGCACATAAATATTCATAATGAATTGGGGGGCGGGTTATACCTGCTCCTGCTGATTTTCTGTTGCTTTTTGTAGGGAACGCATTTATGCGTTCCCTCTCGGCAGGGATAAATCCCTGCCCTACGTTGTTATCCTAATATAAAATCAAGCCTTGAGGAAACCCTCAAGGCTTGAATCGTTTGTAATTACAGTAATTTATAAATTACTTCTTAGCAGCCTCTTCAACAGCAACTGCACAAGCAACGGTCATACCAACCATAGGGTTGTTACCTGCGCCGATAAGACCCATCATTTCAACGTGAGCAGGAACAGAAGAAGAACCTGCAAACTGAGCGTCACCGTGCATACGGCCCATAGTATCGGTCATACCGTAGGAAGCGGGACCTGCAGCCATATTATCGGGATGCAGAGTTCTACCTGTACCGCCGCCCGAAGCAACGGAGAAGTAATTTACGCCGTTCTCGTTACACCACTTCTTGTAGGTGCCTGCAACGGGGTGCTGGAAACGAGTGGGGTTGGTGGAGTTACCGGTGATGGAAACGCCAACCTTCTCAAGCTGCATAATTGCAACGCCTTCGGGAACATTGTCCGAACCGTAGCACTTAACATCGGCTCTGGGGCCGTTAGAGAATGCCTTCTCGGAAATAACCTTAACCTCTTCGGTGTAAGGATCGAACTCGGTCTCAACATAGGTGAAGCCGTTGATTCTGGAAATGATGTAAGCGGCATCCTTACCAAGACCGTTAAGGATTACGCGAAGGGGAGTGGTTCTAACCTTGTTTGCGTTAAGAGCAATCTTAATTGCGCCTTCAGCAGCAGCGAAAGACTCGTGACCTGCAAGGAAGCAGAAGCACTCGGTCTCGTCCGAAAGGAGCATCTTGCCGAGGTTACCGTGGCCAAGACCAACCTTGCGGTTTTCAGCAACAGAACCGGGGAT
>JAGBXM010000022.1 GCA_017629275.1 Clostridia bacterium | reverse complement strand
GGCATTCAAAGGTCATCAACGTGGTAATCTCTTCGATCAACTCACGAAATTCCTTCATACTGGTTTTTTCGTTGCGAAGGATGGCGACCTTGTGATTGACCAGAGGATGGTCAAATATAGTAACGTTGTCGTAAGCTTTCATTATTTATCTGCCTCTTCAGTGTTTTCAGTAACGTCTGCTTTCTTAAACTTGTTAAGAAGAATATTGACGATAATGCCAAGAATCAATGCGCAAGCAATGTTGGTGATATATACCTTGCCGATGGCCATTGCCATACCGCCGATACCGGGGATGAGGATTGCCGCAACAGTAAACAGGTTTGCATTGTTTTCAAGGTCAACCTTCTGAATCATCTTAAGACCCGAAACTGCGATGAATCCGTAAAGGGTGATGCAAACGCCGCCCATTACACAACCCGGAATGGAATCAAGGAATGCAACGAAGGGTGAAACAAAAGCAATAAGTATTGCCATAATTGCGGTGGTGGTGATGGTGCAGACCGAAGCGTTGCGGGTGATAGCAACACAACCAACCGATTCACCATAAGTGGTGTTGGGGCATCCGCCAAAGAATGCACCTGCAAATGAGCCAACGCCGTCACCAAGCAATGTTCTGTGGAGACCGGGTTCCTCAAGAAGATCTTTGCCAATAATGCTGGAAAGATTCTTGTGGTCGGCCAAATGCTCGGCAAATACAACAAACGCAACGGGAATGTATGCCACTGCAACGGTTGCAAGATAAGAAGCGTCAAAATCCTTAATTCCCTTAATTGCCTCAAGGAACGAGAAATCGGGAAGCGTGAAGAAGGTGCTGAGAGTTACACCGTCAGCGGTAAGAGCCTTAAAAGGAGTAAAGTCGATAACCTTGAGTGCATCGTTGCCTGTTGCGTAACCGATAGCGGTGAAAACAAGAGCAACTGCATAGCCTGCAAGCACACCAATAATGAAGGGGATGAGTTTTGTCATTTTCTTGCCATAGGTTGAGCAAAGGATGACAACAAAAAGAGTTACGATAGCGCATACAAAGGATACCCAAAGTGAAGTGGACATACTGAAGTAACTTGAAGTACCGTGAGCAACTTTAGGACCGTAAGAGAACACATCGTTGATAGCAGCGCCTGCCAGTGACAGACCGATCAAAGCAACGGTGGGGCCGATAACTGCGGCAGGCATCAGCTTGTTGATCCAGCCAACACCGACAAACTTAACAACAAGTGCGATGATTACATAGACAAGACCTGCGAATGCAGCACCGATGAGAAGTCCGAGATAGCCAAGACTCATCGAAGCGGCACCTGCGAATGCAGCGGCCATAGAACCGATGAATGCGAAGGAAGAACCCAAGAAAACGGGGCTACGGAATTTGGTGAACAACTGATAAACAATTGTACCAACACCGGCACCAAAAAGTGCTGCCGATGCGCTCATGCCGTTGCCGACTATTGCAGGAACCGCAATAGTAGCCGCCATAATCGCAAGCAACTGCTGGATCGCGAAGACGATCATCGCGCCGAATTTGGGTTTGTCGTGAATGCCGTAAACTAAATTGTTTTCCATTTTAGACCCTCCAAATATAAAATTTATGGAT
>JAGBXM010000154.1 GCA_017629275.1 Clostridia bacterium | reverse complement strand
GAGTACGCGAGTGCGTCGGGCACCGCCAAGGGCGGTCGACGAACGAGAGAACGCAGAGTATCCCCTGTGTATACTAAATTGCACACCTTTTGGTATGCCTTGTTTTATTTTGATGTGTTTTTCTGATTTGAACCCCGCAGAGGTTGGTCGATATTTTATGATTCGATTCTACAACGGTTGACAAGTTTTGTTCTTTATTGTAAAATTATATCAAAGGAATGATGATATGAAATTCAAAAGATTTATTTCAATTATATTAGTAGTGTTATTATTAGTAAGTTTTACCGCTTGTGCTAAATTAAATGGGGGATATGTTCAGTTGCCGTCACCGTTTGATACCGATTCAGGTGTTAGTGATAGTTCGAACGTGGTATCCGGGAATACATCATCGGAAAGCACTCTCGCTTTAACAATCGAGTGTAATAATAATGAAATTGTACGTGTTACCGATTATATTACCGATGCTAAGGTTGATATTAAATATGCTACTTCGGATAATTTTACCGGTGGCCAAATTTATGATTTTGACGACGCCTATCTTCGTTACGGCACGGTAATAAAACTCAAAAAAGCTGCCGATGCTTTGAGAACTCAAGGTTACCGTATTGTTATTTGGGATGGATATCGTCCTCAGTCTGCACAGTTTACTTTATTTGAAAACGCTCCTGATCCTTCTTATGTTTCTGACCCTAACAAGGGTTTTTCGTCTCATTCGAGCGGTGGTACTGTTGATATCACACTGGCTAAAGCTGACGGTACTATATTGGAAATGCCCTCCGGATTCGATGAGTTTTCTGCAAAAGGTGACCGTATTTATGACGATGTTTCTGAAATAGCGGGGAGCAATTCCCAAATATTAGAAAAAGCAATGACCGATGCAGGTTTTAAGGGTTATTCTAAAGAGTGGTGGCATTACTCTGATACCGACACTTATGAATATGATGATATAAAAAATGTCAAACCGCTTAACAAGTCTAAAAAGACCTATAAGGCGGATTGCGAGGAATTTATTAAACTTCGTAAATCGCCGTCCGTTGATGCTGAAGCAGTTGCTCAAATACCCGTTGACGGTGAGATGATTCCTTATTGCTGGATTGGTAATTTCATCGGAGTGAAATTTGGCGAATATACAGGTTATGTTTCTAATGATTATGTAAAATAGATAATAAAAAGCACCCGATTTCGGGTGCTTTTTAACATTTTCGAAAGTATTTCGCTTACAATGTTTCTAAAAAGATATTGCAAGTTTTCATTGTCGTGTTAAAATAATATTATGAAAGGGGTGTAATTATGGTTAAAAAGATCGCTTTGATTCTTGCATTTGTTTTTGTTGTTGGCATTTTTGCCGGTTGTTCTGGTAAAAAAGATAAAGGTGATAATGCTTCATCGGGTGGTTCTTCTAGTGGCGCTGATGGGGTAGTATCGGTTACTACTACTGATGTAAATCTCCTTGATGAGAACGGTGAATCCAGATACGTTGTTGTCAGACCCGACGATACTGATATCACGACTTTAGCATCTGAGGTTTTTATGGGTATGAAAAATACTCTGAATACAACTTTGAAGAACGTGCTTGACATAAATCAGGACGGTACTAATGCTTACGAGATACTTGTTGGTAATACCAACCGTGCCGAGTCTCGGCAAGCTTTGTATATTTTAACAGACGAAGCCGGAGGATACAGTGAGGACTTTATTATTTGTACCATTGGTAAAAAAATATGTATTAACGCTTTCACCAACAAAGCTTTGACGGCCGCCTGTACCTATTTTGTTAATAATATTATTTCGCCTGACACCATTAAAGGCGGAATTAATTATGTTTATAAAGGCAGTCACGATTTTCCGTTGGTCACTGTAAACGGCATGAGCTTCGGTTTCTTTAAGATTGTTCGCCCACGTTTTAACAGTTCGTATCTTACACAGATGGAATTGGAAAAACTTCAGGCAAACCTTCTTGAAAACAATGGATTTGAACTCAAGATTTGTGACGATGCCGATACTGCGACATCCAAATATGAGATCATTGTTGGTAATACTAACCGCGAAGGTGTTGAAAAGATTACCAATTATGATGAATATAAGGTGACCGTTAAAGGTGATAAAGTATTCTTAAACGGCGGCAGTCCGCATTCAACTGCAATGGCAGTTACTGAGTTTATCAAACTTCTCAGCAAGGGTAACGTTACCGATGCTGATTCTTTTACGGGCAGTTATTCTACCACTGTTACTACCTATGACAGATCAAGCTAGTACGTTCATGCCTGGGGCGATGATTTGGACGGTGACGTCATTGACGGCACTAAGTGGGACGTAATTACCGAGGAACATTACGGTAAAGGTTCTGATGGACTTTCGGGACAAAACGGCAAGCAGGCGTTGCGTGTTCCCGAAGCTAACGAAATCAGGGACGGGTGTCTTTATCAGTTGCAGTATTATGATGATAAAGCTTATTATGGCGGAACGATTCGTTCAAACAACCATATGAAGTTTTTGGGCGGCTACCTTGAACATAGTGTTATTACCCCCGACAACCCGGCATCCTGGAATACTTGCTGGATGTCGAGCGTTGAAGACAACGGTATTATCTCTCCCGAGATTGACCTTAATGAGAATTTCGGTAGCCCTAACGTTACCGACGCTAATGCACACGTATGGCCTAAGGAAGGTGCAACAGAGTATGGTTGGGTGCATAGATCGTTTGACCAAATACACCCCAACCAGAGTAAATATAAGGTTCAGACCGGTGACGGACATAATCTTAACACGGGATTCCACACCTTTGGATTCTTGTGGACCGAGGATTATATTGCCTTCACAGGTGACGGTAAAATCTACTGTGATCTTGATCTTAACGAAGCTGGATATGAAGATTATAAGAAGGCTTTCACCACTGTTGCTGTTAAGGTTATTATTGCAGCTTCTCCCGGTGTTGGATCAGGCCCTAAAGATAAATCTTCCCCTGAGCATTGGGAAAGATCAAAGAGTGACTACGTAACCGATTACCTACATATTTATCAACTCGATGACGGTTGGAGCCGTATGGAGTTTGATTATTGATAATTGATACCAAAACCACACAAAACCTATGTTATTTCGTGGGTTTTGTGTGGTTTCTTTGTTTTCTTGTGTAATTGTTAAAAAATTAGCAAAGTTTTATATAATTCTCTTGACAAAAGGGTAAAAGTTTGTTAAAGTATTAACACACTATTGATTTTAAAAAAGGAGAAATAAGAGATGAACGAATTTGTTTATGAAACCGTCGACAGCGTAGAAGCTTTGCTTTCTTGCATTTCAAGAGCCAAAAAGGCTCAAAAGATATTTTCAGAATACTCACAAAGCAAAGTTGACAAGATTTTTCTTGCGGCTGCTACTGCGGCAAATAAAGCTCGAATCGTACTCGCGAAAATGGCAGTTCAGGAAACGGGAATGGGTGTTGTTGAAGATAAGGTTATTAAAAACCATTACGCTTCAGAATATATTTACAATGCGTATAAAGATGTTAAGACCTGTGGTGTTATTGAGGAAGATGCAGCCTTCGGGATTAAGAAGATTGCAGAGCCAATCGGAGTTGTTGCTGCGGTCATTCCGACAACCAACCCGACCTCAACCGCTATATTTAAGTGTTTGCTTGCTTTGAAAACACGTAATGCAATTGTTATTTCTCCGCATCCTCGTGCAAAAAACTGTACGATAGCTGCGGCCAAGCTTGTTCTTGAGGCGGCTGTCAAAGCAGGTGCTCCAGCCGATATTATCGGGTGGATTGATGTTCCTTCATTGGATATGACCAATACCGTTATGAAAGAGGCTGATATCATTCTTGCTACGGGCGGACCCGGAATGGTCAAAGCCGCTTATTCAAGCGGTAAACCGGCTTTGGGCGTCGGTGCGGGTAATACACCTGCTATTATTGATGATTCCGCTGATATTACTCTTGCGGTTAACTCTATCATTCACTCGAAAACATTTGATAACGGCATGATATGCGCTTCTGAACAATCTGTTATTGTTTTAGACAGTATTTACGATCAAGTTAAAAAGGAGTTTGCAAGCAGAGGTTGTTATTTTCTTGATACCGATGAGACCGAGAAGGTCAGAAAGACCATTATTATCAATGGTGCTTTGAATGCTAAGATTGTTGGTCAATCAGCATTTAAGATAGCACAGTTATCTAACGTTGAAGTGCCTGAAAACACAAAAATTCTTATCGGAGAAGTTGAAAGTGTTGAATTGTCCGAAGAATTTGCTCACGAAAAACTTTCTCCTGTTTTGGCAATGTATAAGGCAACAGATTTTGAGGATGCTTTAGAAAAAGCCGAACATCTTGTTGCTGATGGTGGCTACGGTCATACCTCGAGCGTTTACCTTAACGAAATCACCGAAACTGCAAAACTTAGTGAGTTCGCAGCACGTATGAAAACCTGTCGAATTCTTGTTAACACTCCTTCGTCGCACGGTGGTATCGGTGACCTTTATAACTTTAAGCTTGCTCCGTCGCTGACGCTTGGATGTGGTTCTTGGGGCGGAAACTCAGTTTCTGAAAATGTGGGAGTAAAACATTTGCTTAATATTAAAACTGTAGCTGAAAGAAGGGAAAATATGCTTTGGTTCCGCGCACCCGAAAAGATATATGTCAAAAAGGGTTGTCTGCCCGTTGCTTTGGCCGAACTTAAAACGGTCATGGACAAGAAAAAAGTATTTATAGTAACCGATGCTTTCCTTTATCAGAACGGTTATACGAAACCGATTACCGAACGCCTTGATGAAATGGGCATTCAGCACACCTGCTTCTTTAATGTTCAACCCGATCCTACTTTGGGCAACGCGAAAGAAGGAGCTGCTTTAATGTCTGCTTTTAACCCCGATTGCATTATTGCTTTGGGTGGCGGTTCGGCAATGGATGCTGCTAAAATTATGTGGGTTATGTATGAGCATCCCGAAGCCGATTTTATGGATATGGCAATGCGTTTTATTGATATCCGTAAGCGTGTATATACCTTCCCGAAGATTGGGGAAAAGGCGTATTTTATTGCGATTCCAACATCTGCGGGTACAGGTTCTGAGGTTACTCCTTTTGCTGTCATAACCGATGAAGCTACAGGCGTTAAGTATCCGTTGGCCGATTACGAGTTGTTGCCCGATATGGCTATTATTGATACTGATTTCCACATGTCAGCGCCCAAAGGTCTTACCGCCGCTTCGGGTATTGACGCAGTGACACACGCTCTCGAGGCTTATGCTTCTATGTTGGCTACCGATTATACTGACGGTCTTGCATTAAAGGCTCTTAAAACGATTTTTGAATTCCTTCCCAGAGCTTACGAAAATGGACAGACTGATGTTGAAGCACGTGAAAAAATGGCAAATGCCGCAACTATTGCGGGTATGGCTTTTGCTAATGCATTCCTTGGTGTATGCCATTCGATGGCGCACAAACTTGGTGCATTCCATCATCTCCCTCACGGTGTTGCAAATGCTTTGATGATCGAAGAGGTAATACGTTTTAATGCGTCAGAAACCCCGGTAAAAATGGGAACCTTCTCGCAGTATGATCACCCACATACCCTCGCTCGCTATGCAGAGATTGCTGACCATTTGAATCTCGGAGGTAATACGAATGATGAAAAGGTTGAGAATTTGATCGCCGCAATAAATGAACTTAAAGCAAAAGTCGGTATCAAGAAAAACATTAAAGACTACAACGTTGATGAACAGGCATTCCTTGACAAGCTTGATGAAATGGTTGAACAAGCTTTTGACGATCAGTGCACAGGTGCTAATCCGAGATACCCGCTGATGAGTGAAATTAAGCAGATGTATCTCAATGCATATTACGGTAATTAAGGAGGATTTCTTGATGAAAAACGCTGAATTGATTTATAACGATAACTGCAAAAAGATATACCGTGACGGTGATAAGTGTGTAAAGGTGTTTGATGAGAATTATTCTAAAGAAGATGTTCTTAACGAAGCGTTGAATCAAGCTCGTGTTGAAAATCTTGGATTAAACACAGCAAAGTTGTATGAAGTTAAAATGATTGACGGAAAATGGGCTATTGTGTTTGATTTTATTGACGGCAAGACTTTACAGCAACTTATGGATGAAAATCCTGATAAGATAGATGAATATATGGAGCTGTTTGTTGATCTTCAGTTACAAATTCATTCCAAGGAATCACCGCTGCTTAAACGTCTTAAAGATAAGATGAATTATAAGATCAACCTCACAAAGCTTGATGCTACGACCCGATATGAGCTTCATACAAGACTTGAGTCGATGCCTAAGCACAAAAAGGTCTGTCACGGTGATTATTGTCCTTCTAATATCCTTATAACTGATGACGGTACCCCGTATATTATTGACTGGGCGCACGTTACTCAAGGAAATGCTTCGGCTGACGTTGCAAGAACTTATCTTTTATTTAACCTTGAAGGTAAAAAAGAAATTGCCGATAAGTATTTAAATATATTCTGCAAGAAGAGCGACACCGCTAAACAGTACGTTCAGAAGTGGTTGCCAATCGTTGCTGCATCGCAGTCGGTTAAGGGTAGGGAACACGAACGTGATTTCCTGCTTTCTTGGGTCGATGTAGTGGATTATGAATAAGCTTCAATAAATAAAGCATCAGAGCCAAAACCTATTGGGTTTTGGCTCTGATGCTTTTTATACTGTATTGATTATTTTTCAGGGCATTTCCAGTCGAATATCAATTCGGGTTTTTTAAACGGAACTTTGAAGAATGTATCATCGAGCGGCTCACCGTTCTTATGCCACTTCATAACCTTAACAAGTTGTTGGATATCGAGTGGCTGATGGAAGTGGGTTCCTGTTCGGTAGTACCAAACAAGGTTTTCTTCTTTACCGTAGAGTTTAAAAATTTCTTTGGCGGCCATTGTGGTTTGCCAGGAACCGATGGTGTTGGTCCATGCATCACTTGCTGCCTCCCACACACAAAGCTTGCGCGGTGCAACGAGCGCCTTGAGATAATGAGCGTCAAAGGGAAGGTCGGCTTCACGCTCTTTATATTCCTGCATACCACTTCCGATCCAGAAAGGATAGTTCTTTCCAAGATCTGCAAGAGTTTCGGAACGTCTTTCAACACCGTCTTCGCAAATCTGGGTCATATGTATACGGTAGCAAGCACAGGAACCGCAGTTGGTTTCACTGGGGTTAACAATATGAGCACGCTCGTCAAGAACACCTGCGAGCATTGCAGTCTTTGCTCCTCTTGAATGACCAGTGAAGGCGATGCAGGAAGTATCTATGAAATCAAAGGTTTCGAGGGCGTCGACACAACGCGAAAATCCCCATGCCCAGCAGGATAAAGCACCCATGTCAAGGTCCGGGTACACTTTATAAAGTTGACCCTTACCTCGACCCTCACTACGTATGTCGTGCGCTAATTCTAAACGGTTGAACAAAACAAAACCGATACCGTTATCAAGCATTGCGTTGAGATATTCTTTATTGTTTGAATACTTCCAACAACCGTCACCGCATACGACAACGGGGAACTTTTTTGCTTTTTCCGGCTTGAATATCTGCATAATAAAAGACGCTTGTTTTTCTTTTGTACCTGCAGTTATCTTATAATTTAATACACTTGCCGAAAATTCATAAAGATTCTCGACTTCAAAAATCTCGGGTTTAGGAGGTTGAGGACCGTATTGTAGTTCGACTGCAGTTTTATATATCTCCTGACGTCTTTTTTCCCAATCTTTAACCGTTTTAACTTCTGTGCCGTCGTCAAAAATAAAAGGATTGGGGAGTTTACCCAAAACATCGTACTGTACTGCCTTAATAATTTCTTCACCGGTGACAGGTTTAACCATAAAAATGCGCCTCCTTGCATTATTTATTCTATAATATACACTTTTTATTGCAAAAGTCAAGCAATTTGACAAATTAATTTGGTTAATTGACATAGATATTTTCAAAGGTTATAATGTATATACAGTATTGTATTGGATGTGAACGAATGAGAACACTTTTTAAGTATTTAAAGCCTTATTTAGGACGAATGTCTTTAGGTTTTTTTATTAAAGTTTCAGGAACTTTGGCAGAACTTATGTTGCCGTATATCTTGAGCCATATCTTAAAAAAAGTTGTAAGTTTCGGTAGCGTTAAAATGATACTGTTTTGGGGAAGTATCATGTTGATTTGCGCAGGTGTGGCCCTTGTTTGTAATATTGTGGCCAACCGTATGGCCGCCGCTGTATCAAGATACTTTTCAGAAGCAGTAAGACACGATCTTTTCAGTAAGACCTTACATTTATCATCGGCCCAAACCGATAGGTTTACTATTGCTTCTTTGGAGTCGAGAATTACTTCAGATACATATAATATTCACCAATTTGTCGGTATGATGCAGAGAATGGGCGTCAGAGCTCCTATTTTGCTTATTGGTGGTATATCCATTACACTTTTTATGGATAGCTTTTTAGCGTTGGGTATGATCGCGCTATTGCCGTTTATATTTGTTACAATTTACTTTATTTCAAGCAAAGGCGTTCCGCTCTATACCAAGGTTCAACAGTCGGTTGACGGTATGATTCGGGTCGTGCGAGAAGATGTGCAGGGAATAAGGGTCATTAAGGCTCTATCTAAAGATAAATACGAACATAAAAGATACGATGATGTGAATAAAGCGCTTGTAAAAGACGAAAAACGTGCGGGAACCATTATGGGCTCGGTTAACCCTATTATGACTTTGCTGATGAATGCAGGTCTTGTGTTGGTTATTTCAATGAGCGCTTCGCGTGTTGCCAACCACACTTCGGATCCTGAAACCGTCATTGCGTTTATGCAATACTTTACGCAGATTTCAATGGCTATGATGACCGTTACAAGAATGTTTGTAATGTATACCAAAAGCTCTGCTTCGGCCAAGCGTATTGCTGAGGTTCTTAATTGTGATGATGAGCTTATCGAAAGGTCAGAGTCTCTGTATCCTCGTAAATATGAGGATATGCATATTGCTTTTGATAACGTCGGATTTTCGTATAACGGTCGGAAAAACGATCTTGAAAATATCAGTTTTTCGTTAAAAAAAGGACAGTCACTCGGCATTATCGGCGCTACAGGTAGCGGCAAGTCGACGGTGTTAAGGCTTTTATTACGCTTTTATGACGTTTCTTTAGGTGGTATATATGTTAACGGTCGTGATGTCAGAACCGTTAAACGTGAGCAATTATACTCATTCTTCGGTGTTGCATTGCAAAACGATTTCCTATATGCCGACACCATAGAAGAAAATATTCGTTTCGGGCGTGAGATTTCCAAAGAGAAAATAATTGAAGCGGCCAAAATTGCTCAGGCTGACAGCTTTATTAACGAATTCGAAGACGGGTACGATCATCTGCTTTCTCCTAAAGGAACCAATATTTCGGGCGGACAAAAGCAGCGATTGTTTATCGCTCGTGCTATTGCGGCAGAACCTGAGATACTTATTCTAGACGATAGCACATCGGCATTGGATTACCGTACCGAACTTGAACTTCGCCGTGCTTTAAACGAAAAGTTTAGCGATACTACCGTTATTACAGTCGCGCAAAGAGTGAGTGCTGTCAAAAACTGCGACCTTATTTTGGTGCTTGATAACGGTAAAATCATCGGAAGCGGAACACACGATCAACTTATGGATTCTTGTATTGAATATCAAGAAATAAGCAACTCGCAGTTAGGAGGTGCTTTCGTTGATTAATCATTCTAATCAACGCGGAAACCGCGGAATGGGTGCTAAACCCGAAAAGAAACTTGACCGAAAGACTACAACGGGTGTACTTAAGAGGTTAAGCGGATACGTTTTAAAACAATGGCCGTTGTTTTTAATGGCTATTATTATGACTTTACTCTCCAATCAGCTGTCTTTGCTTGGCCCGAAATATTCGGGACTTGCTATTGATGCCATTGCTGACGAAAGTGGTGTTCAATTTGACATAGTTTGGGCAAACGTGGCCAAAATGCTTATTTGCTATGTTTGTGCTGCTGTTCTTTCTTACCTTTTGGCGGTCTTGATGATACGTCTTACTCAACGTATCGTTTATACTATGCGTAAACAGGTTTTTGAAAAATTGACAACTTTGCCAGTTGGCTTTTTTGACACCCACGCAACGGGAGATATTATAAGCAGAATTTCATACGATATCGATACGGTCAACTCGACACTTTCGCACGATCTTGTGCAGGTAATGACCAGTATTTATACTGTTATCGGTTCACTCATTTTTATGTGGAATATCTCCAAACCAATGATTCTTGTATTTGTTATAACGGTTCCCATTTCTATATTATTTACAAGATATCGTTCCAAAAAGGTGCGACCGCTTTTCCAGAAACGTTCTCAAAAGTTGGGTGAACTTAACGGCTATGCTGAAGAAATGCTTTCGGGTGGAAGAACTATTGCGGTTTATCACCGTGAGGCTGAGATAGGCAACCGTTTTGATAAGCGCAATAAGGAAGCGATGGATGCCTACTATATGTCCGAGTATCACGGCTCGGTTATGGGTCCTTCGGTTATGTTTATTAACAATCTTTCGATTTCACTTGTTATGATTTTTGGTGGAATACTTTATATGTATTCGAGTAGCGGTGAAGTAAGAGTCGGTTCACTTTTCTTTATCACTTTGGGCGGTGTCGCACAGTTTGTTCAGTATTCCAGGAAATTTGCAGGTCCGATAAACGAATTTGCTAACATTTTACACGAGTTTCAATCGGCATTTTCGGCGGCGGAACGCATATTCAGAATTATTGATGAAACACCTGAAACACCCGATGCGCCAAATGCTGTTATTCTTGAAAAATGCGATGGCAACGTTGATTTGAACGATGTTTCGTTTGGTTACGTTGAAGACCGACAGATTTTGAAAAATGTTAATATTGCTGCAGCTTCAGGCAAAACGGTAGCTATTGTCGGGCCTACAGGTGCGGGAAAAACTACTATAATAAACCTATTGATGAGATTCTACGATGTCAATTCCGGCAATATTACGGTTGACGGTAATGAAATTACAGGTATTAAGCGAGAGTCTTTAAGAAGAGCTTACACAATGGTTTTACAGGATACGTGGTTGTTCCATGGCAGTGTTTTTGAAAATATTGCGTACGGCAAAGAAGGTGCCACTTTAGAAGAAGTCAAACTAGCGGCGAAGGCTGCAAGAATTGACTCGTTTATTGAGCGTCTTCCCAATGGGTATTATACCATCCTTTCGGATGGCGGTACCAATATTTCAAAAGGACAACGTCAGTTAATAACAATAGCACGCGCTATGATTTCTCAATCTTCGATGCTTATTCTTGATGAAGCAACTTCAAACGTTGACTCAAGAACCGAGATAAAAATTCAGGAGGCGATGAAGGAGTTGATGAAAGGTCGAACCTGCTTTATTATTGCTCACCGACTTTCCACCATTCAACACGCCGACATTATTATCGTTTTGAAGGACGGTTCTATTGCCGAACAGGGAAGTCACGACGAGTTGATGAAAAAAGACGGTTTTTACAGTTCACTTTATAATTCACAATTTGGTTGAGGTTAGGTATGAATAAAATAAAGAATCCTAAATTTTGGATCACATTGGTTATTTTCAGTCTTATTGGTCAGGTTGCCTGGGTTGTAGAAAATATGTATTTTAACGTGTTTATTTACAAGATGTTCAACGCATCGGCTGAAGCTATTTCCGCAATGGTTATGGCTTCGGCTGTGGCGGCAACACTTACTACGGTATTTATTGGTGCGTTATCCGATAAAATTGGTAAACGTAAACTGTTTATGTGCGGAGGATATATTGTTTGGGGTATCTCGATTATGAGCTTCGCCGCTATTCGCACCGACGTTATCAACGCATTATTTCCAAGTGTTATTTCTGCGGCTTCGGTCGGTGTATCGTTGGTCATAATAATGGATTGCGTTATGACCTTCTTCGGTTCATCGGCTAATGACGCGGCTTTTAATGCCTGGCTTACCGACTCGACCGACGTTACCAATCGTGGTGCGGCTGAAGGAATTAACTCGATGATGCCTTTAATAGCAATACTTGTTGTTTTCGGTGGGTTTATGGGCTTTGACCTTAATAAATCATATGCTTGGACAACCATCTTTATTGTTATTGGTGCAGTTGTTCTGATAATAGGTATTCTCGGTATTTTTCTTATTAAAGATTCCTGCGAAAAGCGTGAAGAAAACAACAAATATTTTGTCAACATTTTTTACGGTTTCAGACCTTCTGTAATAAAAAATAATGTTATTCTATATATTACTTTGATCTGTTTTGCTGTGTTTGGAATCTCAATTCAGATTTTTATGCCGTATCTGATTCTTTATTATAACGTTTCGCTTCAAATGGATAACTATGTGCTTATAATGGCACCGGCGATTATTATCGCTGCAGTTGTAACTGCATTTTACGGTCGACTATATGATAAAAAGGGCTTTGCGTTCTCGATTATACCTTCATTGTCTTTATTGTGTCTCGGGTATATAATTCTTTATTTGTTTAAAGGGAACTTGTTGGTATTTGTTGGCTCTTTACTTATGATGTGCGGATATCTTACGGGGATGGCGGTGTTTGGTGCAATGTTACGTGATCATACGCCTGAAGGAAAAGCAGGAATGTTCCAAGGACTTCGAATTGTTGGTCAGGTGCTGATTCCCGGCATAGTTGGACCTTTTATCGGCTCACTTGTTCTGAAAAATGCCGAAAAGATAAAAAATGATGACGGTACGTTTTCGTTTATACCCAATGAAAATATTTTTCTTGCCGCACTGGTTGTGATAGCAGTTTTGGTTTTGGTTCTTGCCATTGAATTTGCCGCTATAAAACGTAAAAGGAGTAACAATGAGTAATACTGTTAATTTATTGACCAAAGAGGGAAGAAGTTTGCCTGAGATTCCTTGGAACGTTTATCCGCGGCCTTTGATGAAAAGAGATTCTTTTCTTTGTCTTAACGGAAAATGGGATTTTTGTGTCTGCGATTCTGAGGACGATGAGCCGCAATTTGATAAAACAATCACGGTTCCGTTTGCACCGCAGAGTATTTTATCGGGTGTTAATCAGTTGGTTTGTGATAATGAAGTTATCTATTATAAACGCAAATTTACACTGCCGGACGGCTTTTTAAAAGATAGAGTATTTTTGCATTTCGGTGCGGTAGACCAGATTGCGGAGGTAAGGGTAAACGGATTTTTGCTCGGTAGTCACATTGGCGGGTATGAACCTTTTCTTTTTGATATTACCGACTGTCTGAAAGAAGAAAATATTATTACAGTAAAGGTTCGCGACGAGCTTGATAAACATATTTTGCCTTACGGCAAGCAGAAGCACAAAAGAGGCGGTATGTGGTATACACCCGTTAGCGGTATCTGGCAGACGGTGTGGCTTGAAAGCGTTCCCGAACATCACATTAAGGATGTTTTTTGCGATGTAAGAAACAATATTGTTAAAATCACGGTTAAAGATGCCGAAAATGGCTCGGTAACCGTTTCTATGCCTGATGGCGATAAAAACTTTGCATTACAAAACGGCGTTTGTGAGTTTGAAATTGAATCTCCGAGAATGTGGTCACCTGATGATCCGTATTTATATAATTTTTCGGTTGAGACAGAATCGGATAGAATCGAGTCGTATTTTGCGGTACGATCATTAAATGTAAAAGAAGTAAACGGATATAAGCGACTGTGTTTAAACGGTGAACCGTTCTTTTTCCACGGATTGTTGGATCAAGGGTATTGGAGCGACGGAATTTTCACTCCTGCTTCTGATGAACTTTTTATCAAGGATATTGAGACTGTTAAAAGTCTTGGGTTTAATATGCTGAGAAAACATATTAAAATTGAGCCACAGTTGTTTTATTATCACTGTGATAAACTCGGTATCATTGTTTTTCAGGATATGGTTAATAACGGTCATTATTCTTTTTTGCGAGATACTGCTCTGCCGACGGTTGGTTTACAGAAGTTGAACGATAGATTTCTTCACACCGACCGTGACTCGAGAGAAGCGTTTAAAAAATCGATGCGTGATACGGTCAATTTGCTCAAAAAGCATCCGTCTGTTTGCTATTGGACTATTTTTAACGAGGGTTGGGGACAGTTTTGTGCCGATGATATGTACGTTGTGCTGAAGTTGATAGATGATACACGATTTATTGACAGTACTTCGGGTTGGTTCAGACGCAAAAAGACTGACGTTGACAGTCGGCACATTTATTTTAAAAAGATAAAATCAAAGGCAAATGATAAGCCGCTTGTTTTATCGGAGTTCGGGGGCTATTCTTACAAGCCGGAAGGACACGTTTTTAACACACAGCAAACCTATGGTTATGCTAAGTATGAGTCCCGTGAAGAATTTGTTGAAGCTTTAAGAAATTTATATCTCAATGAGGTCCTTCCGTCGGTTGAAAAAGGACTTTGTGCCGCGGTTTACACCCAGGTTTCAGACGTGGAAGATGAGACCAACGGTATATTGAGCTATGACAGGGAGGTTTTGAAAGTAACCCCGGAAGAATTTTTGGATATTTCCGACAAATTGTATGATGCTATAAAATGAAATTTGCTGTTTGCAACCGATAGAGACTATTAGAATACCGTTTTATTATTTTGTTTGTGAATTTATTAAAAAAGTAATAAATCATATAAATTAGAAAAAAGACCGCAAGTAATAAACCTGCGGTCTTTCTTACTTAATAGTATAAAAATTTATAAAATCTTGGATATACGTTTAACAGTTGTGCTAGATTTGTTCTTTTGGTTGAACCCGGGTCGTTAATTGTAAATCCCGAAGCAGTCAACGTATTTCCGCCGTTATATCCTGTGATAACTACCCAGTGTTGGCCTCCGCTTGAGGTCTTTGCACCGAAAATCACCGGTTTTCCTTCTTTTAATTTGTTGTAGATTTCAGTTAAATATCCCGAAGAATTTGAAACGGTCTTGTATCTGCTAGGCCAATATACACTTCCCGAAGATGTGTATTTTAACTGTTTAGACATAGTGTTGGGGTAGATCGTGGTACCTGTGCGATATGATTCGGACATTGCAATGGTCGTTGTTGCACAGCCGATTTGTGAGATGGTTTTGCCCGTGCTTCCGATTTTGGTGTTAGCCCAACGGCTGTCGGTTTGTTTAAAATCGGGAATGTTCAGTTTGATTTCGGCTTTTGACGTTGTGAGATAATATGAACTGACATATCCCGTTTTAATTCCGTTATAAAGAATATAACTCCAATTTCCGCTTGTGGAAATCACGATTACATTTTGTCCTTTTGAGAGTGAATCGATTTTTGAATAAGAAGAAGACGGACCGCTTCTGACGTTTAAGTAGCCACTGCTTATATTTACTGATGATTGTTTACTGCCGATTTCGGTGATGTAGGTTGCGCTGCAATATCCGAATCCGTCTTTTGAATATTGTACGTACCACCAACCGTTGCTCTTGGAGATCAAGGTTAAATAACTATGCTTTTGGACGGTTGATAGTACTTTTGATGTTGCAGATGGTGAACTTCTTACGTTTAAATACCCGCTTTCAATTTTCACCCTGCCTGCAGTACCTTCAACCGATGATGCACTAGCGGAAATTGGTACAAGCGTAGTTATGATTAGTGTTAAAATAATTAAAATTATTGATATTTTTTTCATAAATTCTCCTTTAAAATGATTTACACGTGTATTTATATTTTAAAGGGTTAAGTAAGATTTGTGAATACTCCAAATAATGTAAACGTGCGGTTGCTTTTTAATAATAATTTTGATATAATCTAAAAAAAAGAATTTTAAGAGGTGTATTATGAGAATTTCTAAAGTTTTTAGTATTGTTCTGATACTTGTTACTTTAGTCACGGCTATTGCATGCGGTAACACGAATGATAAGGCTGGTGTTACATCTTCCGATACTTTAAGTGTCAATAATTCATCCAATGTTTCATCCGAACCTTTATCAAAACCCGATAACGGTACAATTGATTTTAATGTCCCTGACAAATATTCATATTATCCCGTGATTTCCGATAAAATGCCGGTTATTTATATTGAATCTTTAAATGGCAGTCTGGGTTTTGCTACGCAGTACCGTCGTGAAGATAAAATGGCGGGTTCTATTGACTATACCGATGCTTTGATTTCGGTTGGAAACTGCGACGAGGAATACATACTGAACGATGTAGAAGCAGAGGTAAAGGTTCGCGGTAACTATACTTTGAATTATCCTAAAAAGCCGTTCAGAATCAAGTTTTCCAAAAAGCAGAATATGTTGGGCTTGAATGGCGGAGAAAAGTATAAAAACTGGGTTTTACTTGCCGACTGGAAAGACCTTTCAATGTCTAATAATACTATGGCTTTTTATCTCGGTAACGTTATTCTTGGTTCTGATGGGTATTATTGTACCGATTTCAGAAACGTTGAAGTTTATATCAACGGGGAATACTGGGGTGTGTATTTACTCGCCGAGCAGCAAGAGGTCAAAGACGGACGAATGAGTGTTTCTGAGGTTGAAGACGGTTATTTGGGTAATGATATAGGTTATATGTTTGAATATGATTCTTATTATACCGAGGAACGCGATATGCCCGACGGGCAAGGTGACCCGACTTTTGAGATAAGTTATGGAGATTCTCCATATACTCAAGGCGGTTATACTGTCAAAAGTGATATTAACGATCAGTCTCAGGTGGAGTTTTTAAGAAATTATCTTGAAAAGGTATTTACCATATCCTACGCTGCGGTTGTTAATGACAATTTTTATGAATTTAACGAAGATTTCAGTGATATAATACCGTCAAAATTTACCAATGCAAAGGAAACGGTTGGAAACATTATTGATTTACAGTCACTCGTTGATACTTTTATTATAAACGAAGTGGCTTGCGATTCTGATATAGCGTGGTCAAGCTTTTATCTTTCGGTAGATATGTCAAAGGATGGCAGTAAAAAATTGATATTTGAAGCTCCGTGGGATTTTGACTCGGCCTTTGGTATGAAGAAAAATTTTACTGCTACCGACGGTGCTTTTGCGGCTGAAAAGCTCAATCCCTGGTTAGGTCTCTTTGCAAAAGAAGAATGGTTTATCGACTTAGTTAAAGAAAAATGGAATGAGCTTTATGAAGCACACGTTTTTGATATGGCGTTAAAGTTAGTTAAAGATCAAAAAACGGTATTTGAACCGCATTATGCAAGGAATTATGCCAAGTGGTCGGAGCGCATAAGTCAAGGCAATGGGGAGGTCACTGCCGAATTAAATCGTTATAAAACTCAGGGTCAAGCGGCGGATTATTTATATAATTGGCTTGATAAAAGAATTAAATATCTGAACAGCGTTTGGGGAAATTAGAAAGAGGTATTGTTTTGAACAACGAACTAACAGCACTTGATATTAAGAAAATGCAAGAGGAACTTGATTACAGAAAGTTGACCTTGATGCCCGAGCAAATTGCAGAGGTTCAACTTGCTCGTTCGCACGGTGATTTAAGTGAAAATTTTGAGTATAAAGCGGCAAAACAAGCGTTGAATAAGAACAAAGGCCGTATGCGCTACCTTGAAAAGATGATAAAAACAGCGCGTGTTATTGAAGATAAATCATCGGCCGACGAAGTTGGACTATATGATTTTGTTGAGATACTGTTTGTTGAAGACGATGAAAAAGAAACGGTGCAGGTTGTTACCACCGTCAGATGTAATCCTCTTGAAAGCCGTATAAGTAAGGAATCTCCGTTAGGAATAGCTGTTTTGGGCAAAAAGGTAGGGGAGAAGGTTTTTGTTAAATCTGAAAACGGCGGATATACCGTTGAAATTTTAAAAATAACCAAATCCGAAGATGACGGCTCGGCACCGTTGTTGTCTTATTAAATTGAAAACCACGTTATAGCGTAAACTATAACGTGGTTTTGTTATTTCATTGCAACAATTATCGGTTGATAAAACTTGGTTTCGTGAGGGAAAAGCCAATCTACAGTTTTGTAACCGTTTGAAATAAAAATATCGGTAAGTTCATCACGGCGGACTGCTCTGTATTCACATTCGAATTTGTTGATGTTTAAAGTGTTTTTGTCTTCTATAATATATTGAATTAGCTTGTAGTTTTGGCCGTGCCATTCCCATGTCTGGAAAGAAACGTTTTGTCCGTTATCAGTTTTGTGAATATATGGAGGGGAGTAGAGTGGTTTTGATTCTAAGAGTGTGTCATAATCCCTGATACTGCCAATAAAAATCCCGCCAATTTTAAGATGATTAGTGATACTTGTAATGGCGATATTAAGATCGTTTTTTGTCAACATATGCGGAAGAGCATTATCCATAGCAAGGATAATATCAAATTCTTCGCAAAAACAATCAGAAAGTGAACGAAAATCTGCTTTTTTAAAGTTGATTTTTACATTTCTGTTTTTTGCTCGTTTCTTAGCTTCTTCAAGTTCTGCATCGCTTATATCCGATGCAGTGACTTTGTATCCGATTTCAGCTAAACCAATAGCTTGTGTACCGATGCCACAAGCACAGTCGAGTATTTTAGCGTTTTTGTTAAAATTGTATTTAACAAATATGTTTCCCAAAATATTGGCTTGTTCACGTGTTGTTGATTCCCAATCAAAAAATAATTTATCATATTGAGATGCAAGGTTATTATAAAAAGTTTGAATGATATCCATTTTGATTTCCTTATACTTATTATATTTTAAAAATCCCAAGAACATAAGCGTTCTTGGGATTTTGGTGCGGGTGACAGGACTTGAACCTGCACGTGCGTGACACTAGATCCTAAGTCTAGCGCGTCTGCCAATTCCGCCACACCCGCATATTAAGTTAATTTAGTTTAGGGCAGCCGCGCCCCGCGTGACTCTTGCGGTGCCCGACGTTTTCTCAAGCGTAGGAACGCTTTCGCCTCCGTCGACCGCTGCGCCGTT
>JAGBXM010000021.1 GCA_017629275.1 Clostridia bacterium | reverse complement strand
GTAGGATGACGAGTGAATAAGACCGAATTTTGTGCCACTTTCATTGCCGTCAAGCGCAGTTAAAGCCGACAAAAACCAACGGTCAAAGTTATCGCGCACCTCATCATAAACCTTGGCACAGATGTGACGGCTTTCATCCAAAACCTTAACCGATTGCAGCAGCGCAGACCTTGGCTCGTCTTTAAATCTCGGAAAATCCAACTCAAGGTTGTAAAGTCCGAAATACTCAAAGCTGAGCTTGTTGAATATTTCGCCCAACGGCATATTTTGACCGTCAAGCGGGAAGTGTGTTTTAAGCCCCGAAAGCCCGTGAATGTGGGTGTGGATAACCCTTTTGAAAAACTCCTTGGGAGGTAAAAGATAAGGCTCCTCGGGTCGGTTTTTGGTTCGGTAATAGATATAGTGACCAAAATCAAAACAAATGCCAACCTCGGGTCGGTCAACCTTGGCTACGGCATTTAACACCAACTCGGCACTGTCGCCCTCGGTTTTATCGGGCATAAGACGGTTGTTTTCAAGTGCAATCGTAACAGGCAGAGAATTTTTGCGAATATAATCCGAAAGATTTGTGAGCATTTTTGCGTTATCACCCACAACGGGATGTATGGTTACGTTGAGCGACGGCTGTCGCAGTACCGCAAGCACCGACTCCAACGGCTTAAAAACGTTTTCAACAGCCGTTTCAACCGATGAAACCGTGCCGTGCACAGTAATCATAAAGCCTTTATCCCATAGCATTTCGGCAACGGATTTCACGTCGTCGGGCAAGGTATCGGGCTTTACCGAACGGAGTTCAACCGAACGCACGTTACTTTGCTTCAATTCATCAAGAAGGGCATCACGGTCACCCAAAGTGCCTTCACCGTCAAGCAACCATTTAAACGGTAACGATACACCAATCATTTTTACACCTCGACAGTCATTCCGTCAAAGGCAATTTCGCAGGGGATTTTGCAGGCTTCAATTGCCGTTTTAACGGAGGGTTTGTTTTCAAGAATCTCACGTCCGTGGTGGACAAAAATCAGTTTTTTAACGTTGTGAGCTTCGGCAAAATCGCAAACGGTCTGCGCCTTATGGTGACCCGTTTCACAAAGCAAAAGGTCACAACCGTTTCCAACCGCTTTTACAAGGTCATCCATTGATTTGACGTCACCCGAAAATACGACCGAACGGTTATCGGTTTCAATGCGGTAGGAAAACGATCGTATATCTCCGTTTTCGGCGGCGGGTAGGTGGTGTGATTCAAAGGCCGCAACCTTCACCGCCTCGTCGCGGTAAAACTCTCCCAATTCGGGCGCTTTAACCGTGATTTTGAACGAGGTTTTAAAATCACCCTCGGTGTATTTCAATGCGTTATGGATATTCTCCCAAACCTCAACGGTGGGGATAAACAGCTTCACTTCACCATCGGCAACAGGATTTTTTGAACGACCTTGAAGCTTTCTGATGGTCCAAAATAGCCCCATAAGACCACCGATATGGTCAAAATGGGTATGCGAAATAAATACGGCACGGGTTTTAAGCAGGTCGATTCCGCCCAAGTGTGCCGAATAGGAGCAGTTTTCACCCGCATCAAAAAAATAATTTCGGTCGTTTGCCGTCAGAACAAGACTTGTGTGGTGACGGTCATTCATAGGCTCGGTACCTGAGCAGGAACCCAAAATTTTCAAAATTGCCATTTTCATAACCTCTTTTCAAAACGTGTCTTTAATCATTGTAACACCGTTATGACTACTTTGCAATAAAATCATACCCGACCGCAACAAAGCCGTCGGGTATGTTATCATTCTGACTGTAAATCAATCTTTGAGTGTTCCGTTGCGAAGAACTATTTGCTGTTTTCCGTCGGCAAGCTGATAAAGGTGCACGTAGTCAACGATAAATTGGTTTGTAGTTCTCCATACGTCACTGTCATCAGCCACAATTTTGAGGCTGTTTCTCTCAAGTCCCACGGCGGCGCTGAGTCTTATGTAGCACAATTGATGGAACGCATCAAAGTCCTCCATGGTCGTATTGTTCTGCCAGGTGAAGTAAATATCACCGTCGCAGGTGAACGAGAATTCATCCTCATCCCAAAGCATACCGTAAGTGTGGAATCCGTCGTTAAAGGTCGTACCTTCAGCGGCATAATGCTTTTTATCGTTGCTGTAATTTGCATCGAGTGAAAGATGCTCATAGCCCTCTGCTTCACCAAGATCGGTCGGCCATGCGTGACAGTTGGCCGCAACCACGTTGGCCTTGCCAAAGCACTCGTTAATGTCGATTTCCATATCGTAGTTGATTCCCGAATCGGTTTTATCAACACCGTGCCAACGTGAATCAAGCCACATTGACGTCCAAAGTCCGTTGCCGTTTGGTAAGATTGCACTCATCTCCAAAAAACCGTACTTGAAAAGCATGGTACGGTCGGTCATCAGCATTCCGCCGATATAGCGAGTGTCGTCAAAAGCGCAGTTTATGTGGAATTTGCCATCCGAAACATAAACGTACGAGGTGTCGTTTGTTCTGATCGAAGTGCGATTGTTATATCCCTTGCTTGAATATTCACCCTCGGGAACGGTGTACCATAAAGTTTTATCAATTTCACGGTCGGCGCCGTTAAAATCATCACCCCACACACGGGTGTACTGTTTTGAGGCATCATAACCCGCGATAGCGGTTTTACTACTGCCCGTTACAGAATCGGCATCGGTGAGCGTGCCTTTTTCGAGCAATTTTTGGAATTCGGCTATAGCAACGTTCACGGCCTCGTTTGAGCCGCCGTTGAGATAAACCTTTTTGCCCAAAATTTTGATTGAATATGTATCGGCATCCTTAACGGTTTCAACGCCATCGCGGTTAGCCGATCCGACAATTATCTCATAGTCAAACGCATATCCCGTGTTATCAAGCGTTGTTTGGGGAGCGTAGGCGTATTCTTCAAGTGCCGTGCATAATTTATCAATCTGCATAGACGTTACGTAAGAAAAATTGACCGTAGGACGGATTATTTTAAAATATCCCAAAGACGCACCGTTCACGGTAACGGTTTTGTAATTGCCCTTGGTCAAGGAGGTGTACAAAATTCCGCCCTCGATTTCTTTGACATAGTTCTGCTCAAAATAAGCAATCGCCGTGGCAATGGCCTTGTCGGTGAAGGCGTTTATAACTATCTTATTGCCGATAGTTGCGATGATAAAATCATCGGCACGGGCTCCGTTGAGGGATGCCAGGTATTGCGATGCCTTTTCGGATTCCTCGCGGTTGGTCTGTCCGATGAGAATCTCAAAGGTCTCAGAAGAAGGCTCAACGTTTTCATCAACCGAACTCTTGAAACCTGTTACGTTGGTCACTTTTTTAATGGTTAAAAACAGTTTTTGCACCGCCGATGCCGCATCGGTCGAAATACCAACGTCACGGATCAAGGTGTATTTGGCCGAGCCGTCCTCATTGGCATATTTTATGGTTGTCTTTGAAAAAATACCGTCATCAACAGTGGACGAACTGCTGTTTGTGTCGACTGTATCTGAGCAGCCCCCTATCAACGATAAGGATATGCACAAAACGAACAGTATGGACAAAAGCTTTTTCATAGTACACGCTCCCTTTGCAACTACTATAACATTGTAATTCTATTATACTTGTCACCAATTGCTTTTTCTATGGAAAAAGTGCTATTATTTAATGTTAGTTTATGTAAAAATTTGCACTTGATGATGCCTGCGTTTCGTGTCACACTACTATTTAATGCTGTTTAACGAATTTTTTGGAATAAGTTTATTGATTTTAT
>JAGBXM010000020.1 GCA_017629275.1 Clostridia bacterium | reverse complement strand
GCGACCCGTTTCGGAACAAAAGGTGCGGATAAAATGCCCCTCGCATTGTCCCACGATTTTGCTGAGGTCGGCCACCGTTATTTTTTCGGCAAAATGTTGCTCGATGTAATCCAAAGCCGGCTTGACAACGTTATAATTTTTGGTAGGCTCGGAAAGGAATGCACCCAAATCGATCAAAATTGCCATCAGTTGAAGGCAAAACGCACGCATTTTAAGTCGATACCCGTCACCGTCACCGCCATAGGTGTCAATAGCCGAGGTTAAAGCCTCGTTCAGCTCGTCATAGCCTTGAGAATCCTTGCAAACCGCCAAAAAATTCAAAGAGCAACCCTTAAATTCAAAAAGCGGGGTTATAAGCTTGGGGTTAAAAACCAAACCGCAAATTTTGGCGTCCATACTCTCGGAGTGAACGCTGTGAACCACGGTCGGCGCAATAAAAACAAGGTCACCCTTGCTACAAACAAAACTTTTTGCACCGATAATTACCTTCACCGAGCCGTCCAAAACCTTCAAAAACTCCATATCGTTGTGGTAGTGGGGGCGCACAAGCATCGAGCATCCGCTTTGCACCGATGAATAAATTGGGAAGTTTGGGTTGCGGTAATTTTCAAATTTATAGCTTCCGTTTTCCATTTTTCTCTCCAAAAAAATCAAAATAGTGCTATTTTTAATCAAAATCAAACAATTATTCCGCTTAAATTGTTGATATAATTACATTATAGCATAAAAATTTTATGTGTCAACGGAGGATGAAAATGAAAATCAACAATATTTGGAGTCAAGGTCAGCTGTTTGCCTTTTCGGGGCTTGACGGCAAGACCGATTACAAAAACGATTTCACGGGAATTTTGAGCGGTGACCGCATCGGAATCAAGTTTTTCACCAAAATAAGACGCGAGCTTGCGATTGTGGGATTTGGCGCAAAGGAGTTTCAATTCGACTGCGTTTTGAGTGATTGCATCTGTGCAAATTCCGACAAAGGTGATTTGAAAATCGTCTTCCAACAGCGCAATCTTGTTGTGGGCAGTATGCCAAAAGATGCCGTTGCAACAGTTTTTGCCGAAGGCTTGATTTCGGTCGAAAAAGTATCCGACAAGGTCACCGTTTGGAACGACGGGGAGGAGTTTACGGCCTTGGCAGTTGAGGGTGACCGTTTCGGCTTTGCGCTTGGTAATTCGTTGCAGGAATCGGTTTCGCTTGCCGAAAAAGGCTTGGAAATTGACCTTGAAGCGGCGGTTCAAAGCAAGCTGGAATACTACGCCCGTTACACGCTTGACGATGAAAAATACGGTTGTCTTTATTCAAAATGCGTTTCGGTTATGAAGACGCAGATTTACTCGCCCGAGGGTAGATTTTCGGGATTTTGGTCAACGCCCGACCGACTTCCGCACAGAGCATTGTGGCTTTGGGACTCGGTTTTTCATAGCATAGGACACCGCCACCTGCACCCCGAGATTGCCGAGCAGTTGGTTTTGTCAATACTTGATACCCAACGCGAAAACGGTATGATTCCGCATATGGCATCGCCTTACTGGAATTCCGAAATCACCCAACCGCCCGTTATTGCCTGGGGTGCTTTAAAGGTTTATGAAAAGACCCAAAACAAGCAGTTTTTGAAGAAGATTTTTGACGGCAATAAGGCGTTCCTTGAGTGGTGCTTTTCAAACCGCCGTGTGGACGGTGACGCTCTTTTTGCCTGGAATACCGAAGATAACGTTAAATGCCGTTGCGGTGAGTCGGGCATGGATAACTCGCCAAGATTTGACGATTACAAGCTGCTCAAAACGGTGGATTTTTCGTGCTTTATGGCATCCGAAATGCGTGCAATGAGCAAGATTGCAGCCGAACTTTCGGAGGATTTTGAGATTTTCGACCGCCGTTTTGAAGAAATAAAGAACGATATAAACCAAAAACTTTGGGACGAGCAGGACGGCATTTATTACGATATAGAGGCCGATTCGGGCAGTTTTCACAAGGTGGCTTCGGTTGCTTCGTTTTTGCCGTTGTTTGCAGGGGTTGCCGACACTCACCACGCAAAACGTCTGATTGAGCATCTAAACAATCCCGAAACCTTCAAAGCGCCCTTTAACATACCCTGCCTTGCCAAGAATCACCCAACCTTCGGCACCGATATGTGGCGCGGTCCCGTTTGGATAAACTACAACTATATGATATCCGAAGGACTTGGGGCTTACGGCTATACCGAGCTTGCCAAGGAAATAAGACAAAACACACTTGAAATTATAAACCATTGGTACAATTTGACCGGAACGATGTTCGAATTTTACGATTCAAACAACGTCTTACCGCCGTCAAAACTCAACCGCAAAGGCCTGCCCGTCGAACCTTACGATTTCAAAATCCGTTATCAAAGCATCCGCGATTACGGTTGGACGGTCACCTTAACCTTTGATTTGTTGAACGAATTTCTGTAAAGACGGTAGCATTTTGTTGGATTGAAATGTAGGATTTGGGGCAAAATATGTTAAAATCGTTAATTTTTTAACTTTTGGGTTGAAATTCGGTTTTTTTGCTTGACGGAATTGCGATTTTCCTTTATAATGTCAGTTGTAGAAATTTGGCTTGATTTTTTTCAAGCCGTCAACTATAAATAAAAATGATTGGAGAATTATCATGACAAAGAATCCTACCGTTCTTAAGTGGCTTAAAGACATGGAAGAGCTCCTTACTCCCGATAAGGTTGT
>JAGBXM010000153.1 GCA_017629275.1 Clostridia bacterium | reverse complement strand
TTTGAGATAAAGGGACAAATTCCTTTCTATAAAGGCAACAGCGGTGCTTATTGGTTTGTTTCAACCGAAAAGACCAAGAATGGCGCAGGTGCAGAGTTTGATATGGTCGAACAGCTTGGTAGCGAAACGAACGTTGTCGCCAATCTTCATCAATGGAATCCCCACGCATCTAACGACGGAACCGTTCCCCGTGCAGATCGTAGCCACACCTTTGAGAGTGCACCTGAGGTTTTACGTACCGAATCCCACACATATTTTATGGATTGGAATCCCGATTACGTAGATTTCGGTGTTGACGGCGAGGTTTACTTCCACGCACCCCTCACCGACGATGCAAAGCCGATGTGGAATAAAGAGGTTGATCTCGACACATTCAGACTTCCTATCTACTTCATTTTGTCTGAGTACCTTTACACTCCGGCAAGAAAACTAGGTTGCAGTATGGACGGTACCGAAGACCCGTTCAAATGGGTTATGAAGGTTGATCACGTCGCACTTTATCAGAAAGACGGCGAAGAAATCTACTTCAAGTAATTTAATCAATTTAGAATTCAGCCGAGATGCTCGTCCGAACATCTCGGCTTTTTTATATAAAAAACCCGCTCAAGACATAAGCCTTAAGCGGGTTAATTTAACTAAGCATCAGAATTAGTCGATAGCAAAGTCGTAACCGAATACGGTGTTCTCATTTGCCTTAACTTCAACTTCCTGAACGTAGAACTCACGGTTAAAGAATTCACCAACCATAGTGTTGATCTCTGCATCGGTGAAATATTTAGCCATTGCAGTACCCTTGAAAGCAGCAACCGAAGTAGCTACATCATAGAGCTTCTGAGAATACTCCTGGCTGCTGATGATAATACCAACATACTTGCCTTCGGGAATGTTCTCGATCTTGTAGTTGCCGGTACCACCGGTCTTGGCAATATAATAACCGTCATAGTAAGCGGCTGCAGAACCGTCCTGAGCAACCTCGCCGTATTTCAAAGCAACAGCGTTTGCCATATCGGTGCCCTCTGCGATAGCGGTGTTGATGAGGATGATAACAGCATCGTTGTCATCAGGTCTCTCAACGTGACCGTAACGCTTGTTGGTGATACCGCCAACGTTGGTCTCGTCATCACGACCGATAACGGTACCCTTGCCTTCAACAACGAGTTTGCAGGTAGCAACAACCTTACCGTCCTCTGACTTAGCAGTTACGGTAACTTCGCCGCCTTTAACACCGTAAAACTCACCCTTGACAGAAGAGAGCTCCGCAATGGTCTCATCGGAAGACGAATAAACGACCTTTGCGCCTGCAGGGGTGACAGTAACGTGATCGGAAATGGTGATATAACCGTCAACGCCTACACTGTAACTTTCCGCATCAAAGGTAATTGCGGTAGCATTGGTAGAACCTGCACTTGCACCGTCGCCATCGCCCTTATCGCCGCCGCAAGCCGCGAAAGCAAAAATAAGAGCAACTGCCATAAGTAAACAAAGTAACTTTTTCATTTCTTAATAACTCCTTTAACTTAAAGAATTTATTGTAATTTTAGCACAACTTTTCGAAACTGTCAACCGTAAAACTCTAAAATTAACATTTCACACTTTGTGATTTAGACAATTTTAAATGAATATCACCGTTACCGTCGGGCAAGAGGCAGTACTCATCAGCAATAAAACCGCCGCCAAGGTAGAATATCTTTTGCTTAGAATACTTATTTTCGGTCTTTAGAAATATGTCACCTATGAGCGGAATAATATATCTCACACCGTCAGCATTGTCAAAATGCAGTTTGAAGCAGACCCCGTCATTTTTAAAAACATACTCGGCGGTCATTTTCACAGGTTTTTCGGTAACCGTGCCGTTAATTGCAGTTAAAGTAGAGATTGATGCTACGGTAACACTCAAATCCCCAACCTCGGCCGTCATTTCAGCCTTATTATCAAGGCAAGAAGCATAAATCGTACCGTTCTCAACATATTCAGCTCTCGGTATAAGCGTTCTGTGCGGATAAAGTAATTCATTCGGCAACTGCATATTAAGCGGTTCACCAAGTTTATATGTATAGGTCGACCCTGCGATAACGGGACCCGAAGGCTTGTGATACAGCAAAGAAACCGTACCGCCCGACGGATGAACCCCTCCGCTTCCGACTTTAGACGGCTGATTGTCACAAGCCGTAACGGTTGCCAACCAATCCCCCGCCCATATCTTATACGTCTCGACCTCGGGGTAGTATTTAAAGGAAAATTCATACTTATCGGAGAGCAATTCCTGTCGTTCAATACTTTCAGATAGACCTGCTATAAGTGCATCGGCAAGACCCACAGCGTGACATATTGTATGATGAGAACAAGGTTTTTGACCTGCCTCAAAATACTGCCTACCCCCGTACAAAAGTCCGTTATGGGTACATTGCATTTGAAGTTCCATATTACGCAAAGCGGCTTCTTTGAGTTGAGGTGCATACTCAGACAAAATCAGTAATGATGCAACACAACCGTCCGACGTTCTGCTGCCGTAGTAGGTCCACTTGTTGTTACGTGTGCCGAATGTATTATCCATTGCACCGTCAGGCATAAAGATGTCCAGGGTTTTCAACACGTTGTGAGCAAGGGTTTTTAAGGTGTTTTCATCATTTAAAATCTCAGCGGCATCGGTAAGGCACGGGATAGACTCCTCAAAATTATAACCAATGTCCACAAACCGGCAGCCACGTTCGGTAGCACCATTGTGAGGTTGCCCCTCACCCATCAAAAGTCCGTTTTCAGTGAAATGACGCATACAATAGTCGAGCATCTCACGGCTTCTGACAAAATATTTTTCCTCACCGAACAATTCACCGCAGAGTGCCATTGCCGAAGCCGCGGCGGCATAATAATTAATGTTAGAATGATAATTTATGCCAACGTAATTATATATCCACTCAGCCTGCGCTTCGATGCGATGAATAATGGCGATTTTGAAATTGTCATCCAAAGCGTTGCTCAAATATTTTACAGTTTTGCAATACCCGATACACGAAAATACGGTTATTCCCTTCCAACCGTTATTACCGTCGTTATAACAACTTCCGTCGGGATTTATCAACCGTTCCTGCCATTTAAAAAGCGTTTCAGCCGATTTGATATACTTTTCATCACCCGTCAACTTGTAGGTATAAACAAGTGGGAAAACTGCATTGTCAGCTCGACCGTGTAAAGTTGTGCATGCAGGACAAAGGATGCCGCCGTCGTGCGGTTGTCCAAAGCCTTT
Source organism: Clostridia bacterium (assembly GCA_017629275.1). GTDB lineage: Bacteria > Bacillota > Clostridia > Oscillospirales > Acutalibacteraceae > UMGS172. Next base: position 8,639 of record JAGBXM010000153.1, on the reverse strand, counting down.
TATTTGCAGATTAACAAGACTGTCACACCATTGCTTCAGAAGAGTCTCATATTTATTCATAAAATTACCTCAAAAGTGCAAAAGGTACTGCCTCCAACAAAGAGACAGTACCTCAATACTTAGAACAAACCGGTTATTTTTCCGTTTTCATCAACATCAATATTGACAGCAGCGGGAACCTTGGGAAGACCCGGCATTGTCATAATGTCACCGGTGAGAACAACAACAAAGCCTGCACCTGCAGAAACCTTAACATTCTTAATGGTGACCTCAAAGCCTTCGGGTGCACCCAACTTTGTGGGGTCGTCCGAGAAGCTGTACTGTGTCTTGGCAACACAGATGGGACACTTATCAAAGCCCAGAGCGGTCAACTGTGCGATCTGCTTTTTAGCGGCAGGCAGAACGTTGATACCAACACCGCCGTAGACCTTCTGAACGATTGCAGTAATTTTATCTTCAATAGTACCGTCAAGCTCGTAGGAATAGGTAAAGTCACCCTTCTCTTCCTCACAAAGGCGAACAACCTCACGTGCCAGATCTTCGCCACCCTTGCCGCCTTCTGCCCAAACGTTGGACAGAACGACGTTTACGCCGAGTTCCTTACACTTCTTGATGATAAGGTCAACCTCGGCATCGGTATCAGTCGGGAAACGGTTAACTGCAACAACAGAAGGCAACTTATAAACATTCTTGATGTTGGAAACGTGCTTGAGAAGGTTGGGAATGCCCTTTTCCAAAGCCTCAAGATTTTCACTTCCAAGTTCGGTTTTTGCAAGACCGCCGTGCATTTTAAGAGCACGGATGGTTGCAACAACGACAACGGCCGAAGGAGTAAGACCTGCCATACGGCACTTGATGTCAAGGAACTTTTCAGCACCCAAATCAGCACCAAAACCTGCCTCAGTGATAGCGTAGTCACCGAGTTTCATTGCAAGTCTGGTTGCCATAACCGAGTTACAGCCGTGAGCAATGTTAGCAAAAGGACCGCCGTGAACGAACGCAGGAGTTCCCTCCAAGGTCTGAACAAGGTTAGGCTTGATGGCATCCTTCAAAAGGGCCGCCATTGCGCCGACTGCACCGATGTCACCTGCGGTAACAGGCTTTTCGTCATAAGTATAGCCAACGATGATCTTGGAAAGACGCTCTTTAAGGTCAGAAATCGAAGAAGAAAGGCAGAAAACAGCCATAATTTCACTTGCTACGGTAATATCATAACCATCCTCACGGGGTACACCGTTTACACGGCCGCCCAAACCATCGGTTACAAAACGAAGCTGACGGTCGTTCATATCAACACAACGCTTCCAGGTAATACGGCGAGGATCGATATTCAGAGCGTTACCCTGATAAATGTGGTTATCCAGCATTGCAGCAAGCAGATTGTTAGCCGCACCTATCGCGTGGAAGTCCCCCGTGAAGTGAAGATTGATATCCTCCATAGGAACGACCTGCGCATAACCGCCGCCTGCGGCGCCGCCCTTGATGCCGAAAACAGGACCCAGAGAAGGCTCACGCAAAGCCACCATAACATTTTTACCAATACGGCGCATACCGTCGGCAAGACCGATGGTGGTAGTGGTCTTACCCTCACCCGCAGGGGTAGGAGTAATAGCGGTAACAAGAATCAACTTACCATCTTTTTTAGTATCTTCATTAAGTAAGGAAAGGTCCACCTTTGCCTTATATTTGCCGTACTGCTCAAGGTATTTATCGTCAATACCTGCAGTTTTCGCAATTTCGGTTATGGGTTTCATTTCGACCGACTGAGCAATTTCAATATCAGTTTTCATCAGTTTACCCTCCATTATTTAAAGTACTTGACCGCAGAGCGGAACATACCGATCTCATAGTTACCGATTACGTTATTGTAAAGACCGTTGCCGATACGCTCACTATGGCCCATCTTACCGAATACACGGCCATCAGGTGAAGTAATGCCCTCAATAGCGAAAGCCGAATTGTTGGGATTAAAGCGTACATCAGCGGTTACATCGCCGTTAAGATCAACATACTGCGTTGCAATCTGTCCGTTCTTAGCAAGTTCGCGAATAAGTTCTTCTGATGCCAAGAAACGACCTTCACCGTGAGAAATCGGCACATTATAAATGTCACCCACATTGGTTTCTGCCAACCAAGGCGATTTATTGGAAGCAATACGTGTGCGGACAATTCTTGACTGGTGACGACCGATAGTATTAAAGGTCAAGGTCGGGCAATTTTCATCGGTATCAATAATCTTACCGTAAGGCACTAACCCTAACTTGATAAGTGCCTGGAAACCGTTACAGATACCTGCCATAAGACCGTCACGGTTGTCAAGCAAATCGGCAACCTCAGCCTTGATTGCGGCATTGCGGAAGAATGCGGTAATAAACTTACCAGAACCGTCAGGCTCATCACCGCCCGAGAAGCCGCCGGGAACGAATACTATCTGAGAACGTTTGATGGCATCGGCAACCTTTTCAACCGAGCGGGCAATTCCCTCAGCAGACAGGTTGTTGATAACGATAATCTCAGCCTCTGCGCCTGCATCGTTAAATACCTTAGCAGAATCAAACTCGCAGTTAGTACCGGGGAATACAGGAATAACAACGTGGGGCTTTGCACATTTAATAGCAGGTGCTTTGCGGTCGGTTGCCTCAAAGGAGAATGCCTCTAACTTTTCCTGGCTCTGCTCGATATTACAGGAATATACAGGCTCGAGCTTATCCTCGTACAGCTTGCAAAGGTCAGAAAGCAGAATTTCTGCATCGCCCATGGTAAGCTTGCCGTCGTCGGTTGTATAACCGAGCAAAGTGCCGAAATCGGTATCGTCGCTGAGTTCGATAACAAATGAACCGTAGTTATAAGCGAAAATATCATCCAAAGCAACGGAATCGGCAAATTTAAAGCCGATCATATTACCGAATGCCATTTTCATAACACCCTCGGCAATACCGCCACCGATAGGTGTCCAAACAGCAACAGCCTTTTTGGAAGTGATAAGTTCATATACCTTATTATAGTTAGAAATGAGCGACTCGGTCACAGGCATACCGTTCTTGTCATATTCAGGCTTAAGGACAACGACCTTATGACCTGCAGACTTAAACTCGGCAGACACAACATCCTTGACATCACCAACTGTAACAGCAAAGGAAACGAGGGTCGGAGGAACATCAAGATCCTCAAAGCTACCGCTCATAGAGTCTTTACCGCCGATCGATGCAATGCCGAGTTCTTTCTGAGCCTTGAAAGCGCCAAGCAAAGCAGACAAAGGCTTGCCCCAACGCTTACCGTCGGTGTTGGGTCTTTCAAAATACTCCTGGAAGGTCAGGTAAACCTCTTCAAAGGATGCACCTGCGGCAATCAACTTGGAAACCGACTCTACAACTGCCAAATAAGCACCGTGATAAGGGCTCTTTTCAGCGATGAAAGGATTGTAACCCCAAGCCATAAACGAACAGGTGTCGGTATGTTTCTTTTCAACCGATACCTTATTGACCATTGCCTGTGACGGAGTGAGCTGATACTTACCGCCAAAAGGCATCATAACGGTACCTGCACCAATGGTCGAGTCAAAGCGCTCGGAAAGACCACGCTTTGAGCAGATGTTAAGGTCAGCCGCAAGATCGGTCATACCCTTTTTAAAGCAACAAGGAGTTTCCTTAGTGTAATCTGCGGGTGCGGCAGGAGTAATATCAATGTGCTTTTCAGCACCGTTGGAATTCAAGAACTCACGGGAGAGGTCAACGATGGTTTTACCGTTCCAATGCATTTTGAGTCTAGGCTCTGCAGTAACCTTGGCAACGACGGTTGCTTCAAGGTTTTCAGAAGCGGCAAGTTCACAGAATCTTGCAACATCCTTAGGCTCAACAACAACTGCCATTCTTTCCTGAGATTCGGAAATAGCAATTTCGGTACCGTCAAGGCCGTCATACTTTTTGGGGACTGCATTAAGGTCGATGGTAAGACCGTCGGCCAATTCACCGATAGCAACCGAAACACCGCCTGCACCAAAGTCGTTACATCTCTTGATAAGACGGGATGCTTCGGCGTTGCGGAACAATCTTTGAAGTTTTCTTTCTTCGGGTGCATTACCCTTCTGAACCTCGGAACCGCAGGTTTCGATAGAGCTCAAGGTGTGCGACTTGGAAGAGCCCGTTGCACCGCCACAGCCGTCGCGTCCTGTTCTACCACCCAAGAGGATGACAACATCATCGGGATCGGGAACTTCACGACGGACATTTTCTGCGGGTGCGGCCGCAATAACAGCACCAATTTCAAGACGCTTTGCGGCATAACCGGGATGATAAAGCTCGTCAACCTGACCGGTTGCAAGACCGATCTGGTTACCGTAGGAAGAATAACCTGCGGCAGCGGTAGTGACGATCTTCTTCTGGGGCAATTTGCCCTTCATTGTCTCATTTATAGGCTTCAACGGGTCGGCCGCACCGGTAACACGCATTGCGGCATAAACATAGGAACGACCCGACAGCGGATCACGGATAGCACCGCCGATACAGGTCGCGGCACCGCCAAAAGGCTCGATCTCGGTCGGATGGTTGTGGGTCTCGTTCTTGAAGAGCAACAACCACTTCTCTGTTCCCTCTTCGGTCTCAACGTCGATCTTTACGGTACAAGCGTTGATCTCCTCTGACTCGTCTAACTTCGGCAACATTCCGCGCTTTTTGAGCAAACGGGTACCGATGCAAGCAATATCCATAAGATTTATGGGCTTAGTTCTTTCAATCTCGGCACGGGCATCAATATATTCCTCATAAGTCGACTGCAACAACTCATCCTCAAACTTGACACTGTCAATAGTGGTCAAGAATGTGGTATGACGGCAATGGTCAGACCAATAGGTGTCTATCATTCTGATTTCGGTGATGGTGGGATTGCGCTTCTCGGTGCGGAAATAGTCACGGCAAAAGCGCAAATCATCATTATCCATTGCAAGACCAAGCCTTTTAACCATATCCGAAAGACCTGCATCGTCAAGGTCAATAAATCCGTCAACCGTTTCGACAGTTTCGGGAATATTATACTTGATTTTCAGGGTTTCAGGCTTTTCCATCGAAGCTTCACGAGATTCAACGGGGTTGATAACATATTTCTTGATCTTTTCAACATCATCCTCTGTCAAAGCGCCCTTCATCATATAAACCTTAGCGGTTTTTACATCAGGACGGTCGCCTGCATTGATAAGCTGAATGCACTGCGAAGCCGAGTCGGCACGTTGGTCAAACTGACCGGGTAATGCCTCAACAGCAAAAACAATGTATCCGTCAGTATCAATAACATCCGAAGTGATGTCCAACTGAGGCTCTGAAAAAACAGTATCGACTGCGTAATTAAAAAGTTCCTCAGTGATGTTTTCAACATCATAGCGGTTGATAACGCGAAGCTCCTCAAGCGCTTTAATGCCAAGGAAAGCTCTTATATCCTGCTTTAAAGAAGTAGCCTCATGCTGAAGGCCCTCTCTTTTTTCAACAAATACTCTATATACCATTTGGCGAAATTCCTTTCGGTATTATTTACAATTACTTAAGTGCTTTCAAAGCACGCTGACCGATATCACTTCTGCAACGAGCGTTTTGGAACTTGACCTCTTTAACCGCATCATAAGCAAAAGATACAGCAGTTTTAAGATCATCTGCTACCGCAGTGACACCAAGAACTCGTCCGCCTGCGGTAAGCAACTTGTCACCGTCCAATTTGGCGCCGGCAACAAAAACCTCTGCATTGTGGGGCAATTCTTCGGGGATGGTCATTTCATATCCCGTTTCATATTTTGCAGGATAACCGTCGGATGCCATAACAACACAACAGGCTGATTTATCGGAGAACTTAACCTCGGTTTCAGCCAAAGTACCGTCGGCAGTCGCCTGCATAATGGTAAGCAGGTCGCTTTCAAGAAGCGGCAGAACAACCTGAGTTTCAGGGTCACCAAAACGGCAGTTATATTCAATAACCTTGGGGCCGTCAGGAGTCAGCATAAGACCAAAGTAAAGGCATCCTTTAAAAGTTCTACCTTCCGAGTTCATTGCGTTCATTGTGGGCAGGAAAATGGTTTCCATACACTCGTTAGCAATGTCCTTGGTATAATAAGGGTTGGGAGCAATTGTTCCCATACCGCCGGTGTTAAGACCTTTATCGTTATCAAGTGCGCGCTTATGGTCCATTGAAGATACCATAGGCTTTACGACCTTGCCGTCGGTAAAGGCAAGTACCGACACCTCAGGACCCGTCAAAAACTCCTCAATAACAAGATTGTTACCGCTGTCACCGAAGATCTTATCCTCCATCATTGAACGGATAGCCGCCTTAGCATCATCAACGCTTTCGGCAATGACAACACCCTTACCCAAGGCCAGACCGTCGGCCTTGATAACTACAGGGATTTTCGAGGTCTCAACATATTTTAAAGCCTCATCCATGTCGGTGAAGGTCTCGTACTCTGCAGTGGGAATATTATATTTCTTCATAAGGTTTTTAGAGAAAACCTTACTTCCCTCGATAATTGCAGCAGATTTATCGGGACCAAAGCACTTGATACCGACTGCATTGAGCGCATCAACACAACCCAGAACAAGCGGATCGTCAGGTGCAACAACAGCAAAATCAATCTTTTCTTTAACTGCAAATTCAACGATCTTATCGATCTCCTTTGCACCGATATTGACCAGGGTTGCGTCTTTAGCCATACCGCCGTTACCGGGCACTGCAAAGATTTCGGTTATCGTTTTATTTTCTTTTAATTTGCGGATGATGGTGTGTTCACGACCGCCACCGCCTACAACCATAACTTTCATTTGGTTCTCCTTAAAGTTAAGAATTAGTGGTGGAACAAACGCATTCCGGTGAAGGCCATCGCAATATCATATTTATCGCAACAAGCAATAACAACGTCATCACGGATAGAACCACCGGGCTCTGCGATGTAGGAAACACCGCTCTTCTTGGCACGTTCAATATTATCGTCAAACGGGAAGAAGGCATCAGAACCAAGTGCAACACCACTGATAGTGTCGAGGTATGCTCTCTGCTCTTCCTTTGTAAAAACAGAAGGCTGTTCGGTAAAATACTTCTGCCAATTACCGTCGGCACAAACGTCTTCTTCGTTCTGATTAATGTAACCGTCGATAACATTATCTCGGTCGGGTCTGCCCAAGGTATCCTTGAAAGGCAGGTTCAGAACTTTGTCGTGCTGACGAAGGAACCAGGTATCAGCCTTACCACCTGCGAGACGTGTGCAATGCACGCGGGACTGCTGACCCGCTCCGACGCCGATCGCCTGACCGTCAACGGCAAAGCAAACCGAGTTCGACTGAGTGTATTTCAAAGTAATAAGCGAAATAATAAGATCGCGAATAGCCGATTCGGGCATATCCTTATTAGCGGTAACAACATTAGAAAGAAGTTCCTTGTTGATCTTAAAGTTGTTTCTTCCCTGCTCGAAGGTGATACCGTAAACCTGCTTATGCTCTGCATCCGCAGGGACATAATCGGGATCAATCTTTACAATATTATAGGTGCCTTTTCTCTTGGATTTGAGAATCTCAAGTGCTTCAGGCTCATAACCCGGTGCGATAACACCGTCCGAAACCTCACGCTTGATCATCAAAGCGGTGGTAACGTCACAAACATCAGACAACGCAACCCAATCGCCGAAAGAACACATACGATCGGTACCTCTTGCTCTTGCGTATGCACAAGCCAAGGGAGACTCGTCAAGACCTTCAATGTCGTCAACAAAACAAGCTTTTTTAAGCTTTTCACTCAAAGGCAGACCGATTGCAGCCGATGTGGGGCTGACATGCTTAAAAGAGGTAACTGCGTGCATACACAATGCCTCTTTAAGCTCTTTTACCAACTGCCAGGAGTTGAAGGCATCAAGAAAGTTGATATAACCGGGACGACCGTTGAGTATTTCGATAGGAAGGTCGCTTCCGTCGTGCATATAAATTTTAGAAGGCTTCTGGTTGGGGTTACAACCGTATTTAAGTTCAAACTCTTTCATATTCATTCCCTCTCAATTACTTATTTTTATTAACGATTCTCGACTCATACTTACCGGTCTCAATATCAATATATCTTACAAACAACGAAACCTTGTTATCCTCGTTAAGGTTTGTCCAAATAAGGTCGGTCAAAGTGTCAATGTCCACATCAGGAAGTTCAAGCGTCTTGGGTTCACCTTCAAACGAAGGCAACGGATTGCCGTCACACTTATATGTATGAATAAACTTTGCCTTACCGCAAAGAGGATTGGAGTAAGCAAAGTTATATCTCTGACAGGAAGAACCGTCACCGTCAGCCGATTTGAGGATAGAGAAGGCGTAGTTCATACCCTCTTTATCAAGACGGATGATACCAGAAATACGGGGAGTATAGTTAGGAGCATCGTCCTCAAACTCACGGGTACGAAGAGCCTGCTCGAAGGTCATCTGCTTGTCCATAAGCTCGTAAATAGTATCGGTCTGATCGCCGTTGGTAACGATAGTTTTATTACCAAGCACTCTGACAGGTGCATAGATAATAAGATGGGGGTCAACCATTTTGCTTTCATCAAAGGCCTGAGTGCGAATACCCTCGCCGTCTTCAACGAAGATGCGGTTACGGCTGTTTTCGCTTCTGCCCATAATGAAATATGC
>JAGBXM010000152.1 GCA_017629275.1 Clostridia bacterium | reverse complement strand
CGACATATTGCAGTTGAGCGACATAACCTTGGGGCGGTTTTCGTCACCGATGACAACGTTTTTACCGAAATCGGCGGCAAAATGATTTGCCGTTGCGGCACTTCCGCCGTTACCTGCAACAAAAATCGTCTTTTTGTTGTCCATTGCTTGCAAAATCAAATCCGCGGCAGAGTCCAACGCACTTGGGTCAAGTCGGTCAACAAGACTGCTGATCAATTTAAGATATTCCGTTGAATTCATAAAAATCACCTTTATTATTTATGTCTAAAGCTGATTGCGGCCGCGCCAAGCAGTGCCGCTTCGTACTTCAACGAGGTTTGGCAAATCTTAGCGCATTGGTTCGGGGATGAAAACGCTTCCCTTTTGAAAGCATTAACAATGCTTTCCTGCATAAGGTCGAAGCTTTGCATAACTCCTCCGCCCAGAACGTATTTTTCAAGATTCAATATCGACGCAACCTTTCCAAGACCTTTGCCGATATATTCACCCGTTTTCTTTAAAACCTCAAGCGCTATTTCGTCACCGTCACGCGCCAATTTTGCAATTTCAACCGCAGGAAGTTCAACCCTCGTCAAAGCAAAATACCGCTTTGATATTGCAGGACCTGCCGCAACGGCTTCCATACATCCAAAATGACCGCAGGGACATTGCGGACCGTTTTCTTCAACAACAACGTGACCAAATTCACCTGCGCCTTGAAATGCGCCCGAATAAACCTCACCGTTCAGCACAAGTCCTCCGCCGACACCGTTTGAAACGGTTACCCAAAGATAATGGTTGCAATCTTGGCACGAACCCCATACCTTTTCGGCTAAAGCACAGGCGTTGACGTCGTTTTCAATATATATCGGGAGGTGCAATTTTGCGCCAAGGCTTTCGGAAATTTTATAATTGGAAATGCCCGAAAAACAGGCATAAACCCAAACGCCGTTTTGAGGGTCGGCAAGTCCGGGAATGTTGACCCCAACACTCACAACCGAGTAATTACCGTCGCTTGTCAACGATTCAAACATACCGACAATTAGTTCCTCAAGCTTTTGGATTGTTATATCCTTTAAAAGCGCACATTTTTCGGTTTTTAAAACGTTGCCGTCACGGTCAACAAGACCGCACATAAGTTTACTTCCGCCGATATCAACGGCAAAAACCACCTCTTTGTTCATAGCATCACCACTCAAACGAGCGCAGATAATCAATGCTCATTTTGGCGGCTTCAAGCGTGGGACGGCCAAACGATTCATCCTGTTCAACAATAACAAGCTTTGCGCCTGCTTTTTGAGCGGCAGAAAGAATCGAGGGCATATCCTGGACACCATGTCCAATGGGTCTGAATTCAAATCCGCTTTCCTTTTCGTCCTGCTTTTTCTCGCCGATTATATCGTAAGGGGTTGAGTTATAACCCTCTTTTACCCAATAATCTTTAAGATGCACAAGCGGTGCGCGACCCGAATACTTCAAAACGTATGCTGCAGGGTCGGTACCTGCAAATTTTGCCCAACAGGTGTCAATCTGAGTTTCCAAAATCTCGGCAGGTATTTCCTCATAAATGGTGTCAAGAATGGTGCGACCGTTGACCTTATAAAACTCAAAATCGTGGTTGTGGTACAAAACCTTTAAACCTTTCTTGCTTGCCTTCTCGGCCAAGTCACGGATAATTCCGATATTGCGCTCCATAAGCTCACAATTTTTGCCCATACGAATACCGGGAATTACAACGTAATCACAGCCTGCCGCCTTATAACGGTCCATTGCGTCATCTTTGCTTAATTCCTCAACGGGAACGTGGCTCGACATAACGATAAGACCAAGCTCATCCAAAGCATCTTTTACCATTTTGGGATCACGACCGCCAAGACCCGAAAGCTCAACACCGTCATATCCCATTTCCTTAACCTTTTTGAGAGTACCCAAAAAATCCTTATCAAGTTCGTCACGAACCGAATACAACTGCAATGCAACAGGTAACATAACTTAATCCTCCAAAATACCAAGAAGTCCGTCGGTCACCATGGGTGCCTGACGCTCAAATTCAGACTCAATCTTAACAATGCGGTTTTCATCACTGCTGGTATAGAATGCCGACATTACCTCAACAACGTGCAACTGCTGAGCATAGTTGGCGCGATATTTTCTGCCGGTCTGCAAAGCCTTTGCCATATCGGCCAAGCCAAGACCTCTTGAATTAGCTTTATAATTAAAGATTCTCGGCATTGAGACGGTATCCTTACTGCGACCTCTTTGCAAAATAACCTCACCGTCAAAGCCGTTAGGATCGGGTACTGAAATTGTGCCCTCAGAACCGTAAATCTCAATCTTGCAACCGTTTTGACAAGTAACGTCAAAGGTTGTGAAAATATCAGCAATTGCGCCCGACTTGAAACGCATTGTACCCATAACGTAGGTCGGAACTTCAACCTTCATAACGTTACCGAATTTCTTTTCGCTCAAAATGGGACGCTCGGGGTATGAAATATTGGTCATACCCGAAACCGAATCAACACCGCCCAAAAGATTGATAAGCGCAGTAACGTAGTAAGGACCCATATCAAACATAGGGCCGCCGCCATACTGATAAACAAACTCAGGATCGGGATGCCAGTCTTCGGGACCGCGGCTTATAAAGTGTGCGCGACCGCCGATGG
>JAGBXM010000151.1 GCA_017629275.1 Clostridia bacterium | reverse complement strand
GAGTTCTTTGTCGGTATATGTTTCTTTTATCGTTTCCTCGCATTTATAGAGCTTTATATTTATCTGTGTGATACATTCTTCATTGCACCAAGAGAAAAAAGTTTTCAGCATTCGTGTATAACTGTTTATGCTGTTGGACGCGAGACCCGCACCGCGCATACTTGCTATCATATTGTCTAAATCGTTCTTGTTTAAATCGTTTATACCCTTAAACACATCCAAATGCTTAGCAACTGCTCTAAATTGATTTTGATAACTCTCTATCGTTTTGTCGACAAGTCCTTTTGTCTTGCGTGAAACGATAAAGTCCTTGAATGTTTCCTCGATTGATACGCTTTGTGTAAGTGTGATTTTCTTCATAATTTCTGTCTCCTTGAATTTCATTTTTTATATCAAAATTCAAGCGCACAGCATTTGGTTTATAAATATAGAAAAACCACCCGAAAACGAAGTTTCAGGTGGTTTGGTGGAGATAAGCGGGATCGAACCGCTGACCTCTTGAATGCCATTCAAGCGCTCTCCCAGCTGAGCTATACCCCCAAGGACAAGGTGTATGATACCACACTTTATCTCAAAAAGCAAGTCTTTTTTTCAAATGTTTCAAAAAATTTTCAAAGGAGGTACGTCAAACGCACCTCCCGAAATTTAATTGCTGTTAGTCACAAAGAACTTTTGATGGCTTCGTCAACTTTACGTCCACCCCATCAGACGTCAACGGCTCTCAGACCGTTAGTGCGATTATTCAATCCCCAAATTGAGCTTTGATTTTTTCATTGATTCTCGCATCCATTCCATTTGGCAACAGCATTATATCCTCTTCTTTGATTGAAATTTCAGCTATATCCAGATTGTCACCATATTGTGGGAAACACACATCCCACTCACCGTCAACGCACTCTTCTAACCATATAATGCCCTGCATTCCTTTTCAACAATCACTTCTACGCAATCCATCATTTTCATTATTATTTCCCTCTGTAAGGCATTGTTAACCGAATACGTCCATTTGGATAACTCATTCAAGTTCCCCTTAATTATATCATGCCCGACCGACACAGTCAAGCAACGCTCTCTATTCCTTACACTCCGGCAGACCTGCCACGGAGGTCAACAGCGACACGACACCTGCCAGAACCGACGTGCCGATAACGGCTCCCCAGCCGACCTCAGTAACGGTAACACCCACGGGAATCAACGCAACCGCCGTCTGTGCCACCGTTTTTAAGGCGCGAACGCCTGCCGCCTTAAACCATTTAGCGTGATTTTTGAACCACTTTTTCATAATTTCACCCCTCTATTTATGAAAATCTTCCAAATCATCAATGCGATGATTAGCCACCTTGATTTCCTCATCAATAACAGCCTCGTGCTTCTCAAGCTTATAAACCCTTTCAATAACGCTGTTATGCTTCTCGACCTTTTTCTCTAACTGCTCAATGCGATAGTTGGTAAGCTTGTTAGCCGCAAGAATACCGAGCAACGAGCCACCGAGAGTGCCAACCAATGATAAAACGGCAACTATAATCGCGTCGTTCATCATCCTACACCCCCAACATCTTCTTCCAGGTATTCAGACCGACCTCACCGTCGGCAGTAAGACCGTGTGCTTTCTGCCACTGGATAACCGCCTTCTTGGTGTCGGAACCGAACTTGCCGTCAACCTCGACACCGACAACGCGTTGAACGAGCTTGGTGAGATTTTTATACTTGTAGGTCAAACGCTTCTTACAAATTGCCTTACGGGCAACCGCCTCACATTCCGAACCCCACTTACCGTCGGTGCCGTATTTCGGGAACTTGAACCCATCAGCAACCGCTGCCCTTTGCCATTCAAGAACGGTCAATTTAACCTCAGGAGCGCCACCGAAGGTCGAGCGGTACTCTTGCTTATCACCGTACCAAAAAGCCTTCTGAGTTCTGGTATCAACGTGACAACCCCACGGATAAAGACCGATGCCAAGCACCCCGATGCTTTCAAGAAATTTCGCAACCTCTTTAGGCTCAATTCCCGATACAACAATATCGGCCGCCGTACCCTTTAAATGGTTCGACTTCGAAGCACCGCCGACCGCTTTGTTATGTACCTTGCATCTGAAGCCCGAATTAACCGTGACCGATTTTCCGAAATGCTCTCTCACCGTTTGCAGAATATCAATCAACTGCAAGCTTATTTCGGTCGAATTACAGCACCCGAACCCGTGACAGTCAAACTCGGTCGACTTAAAGTTTTTGGAAAGTTGAACAACTTTGCCCTTTTCATAAGTTTTAAGCATCAGCCTCAACCTCCTCATACTGCTTGTATATTGCCGCCTCAATCTCGGCTAAATCTTCCTCGGTCAAAACACCCTTTTCAAGCCAACCTGCGGCATTAAGAATAATCTGATAATCGGCCATCTTGCCGACCGCAGCAATAAGACCCTTTTTGATAAACTCTCTTAAACTGAACATTAAACGTTACCTCCTAAAGAAACGATCGCCGAAGAAAGCTCTGCGAACGCTTTGTTTATATCTCTGTTGTATTCTACGTTGACCACGGTTGAACCATCCTCGACCGACACAGAGGTCGACGGATAAACCGACTTCACACCGTCAACCGACCCGTCGGCATTTGCCGTATAAGTAACAGGTTCAATATACGGTTCATATTCTGATTTTACTGTACCATACTCTACTTGAGGGTTAGCAACGTAGACAACATCACCTTTAGTATTAGATGTTATATAAACCAATCCCCAATCCGTTTCGGCTCTTGTTTTACCACCGCTCATAAGGCCTAAATAATTACCTTCAGCATCAAACTCAATTAAGTTCATTCCCCAACGATAAGCAGTTGAACGACTCAAATTATATTCTGTATTTGGTTTCAACTTAACATCAACACCAATACCATAACCATTCGCGGTTAAAGTGTAGCTAATTTCATTACTTGTAACTGAATAAGTTGGATTATTTCCACCGCCATCATAATAGTTGTTTGAGGTATAACCTAAAATAATTCCTTTTCCACCTTGATATTGTCTTTTATTTGTATTGCTCCATCCACCAAAATTAACAACACTTCTTCCTTCAAGGTTCAATAGATTCTTACCGCCAACCGTTACAGGAACACCTAAAAACGAGTTTTTATATACACTAACAATAATGTCGAGCGAGTTTTCATTATACTCTCCACCGTCACTGTAATTAGGATTATCTTCCGGTTGATCATAAATCTGATAAAAGCCTGTAATCTTCTGTCCCGAAGAGCTCAAGGTATAACTTCCCGAAATTTCGGCATCGT
>JAGBXM010000150.1 GCA_017629275.1 Clostridia bacterium | reverse complement strand
CAGTTCGCCCCTACGACATGAAAATATAATTCATTGATTTAACGAGGGGCGCACACATAGGTGCGCCCCTACGGTGTAAATTTACGTTTTGTAGGGAAGGTTATTGGGTGACCGATGGTTGGTTTATCTCTCCCTCCGTCACGCATTGCGTGACACCTCCCTCATCAGAGGGAGGTTCTTCGGGCAACCGATGGACAACCCCTACATCAGGTAGATTTCACATTTGTAGGGGAGGGCCTCTTCGCCCCCCCGAAAGCGGGCGAACGCAGGAAAGCCCCTACGGTGCGATCTGTTTTTGCCGTTTGATTAAAAACCACAATATATAGTGTTGGGTGTAAAAACAATTACAAAATATGCAATTTCGCTATTGACAAGGCGTTGTGCTTTTGATACAATACTCATACACAACAATAAAATGAACAAACAGCCCCTGAAGAGGTGTATAAGTTATGAAAATTATCAAAAGAAACGGATCGGAAGCCATTTTTGAGCCGATCAAAATTGAAAATGCTATTGCCAAGGCCAACCTTGCATCCGAGGGCAAGCCTGAGCTTATTCCCGAGCAGATCCACGCCATTGCCGCTATCATCGAGAATTACTGTGCAGGTATCGGCCGTGCTTTATCGGTTGAGGAAATTCAGGAGTTGGTTGAGACCCAGCTTATGAAGCACGGTGCTTATGAGACGGCCAAGCGTTACATTCGTTACCGTTACACCCGTAACATTGTCCGTGCCTCCAACACGACCGACGATAAGATTTTGTCACTTATCGAATGTAACAACGAGGAAGCCAAGCAGGAAAACTCTAACAAAAATCCCACCGTCAACAGTGTTCAGCGTGACTATATGGCAGGTGAGGTCAGCCGTGATATCACCGAGCGAATTCTTCTTCCCGAAGAGATCGTCAAGGCTCACCGCGACGGTATTATTCACTTCCACGACAGCGACTATTATGCCCAGCACATGCATAATTGTGACCTCGTAAACTTAGAGGATATGCTTCAGAACGGCACCGTTATCAGCGGTACTATGATCGAAAAGCCGCACAGCTTTTCGACCGCCTGTAACATTGCTACACAGATCATCGCTCAGGTTGCTTCCAATCAGTACGGCGGTCAGAGTATAAGCCTTACTCATTTGGCACCCTTTGTTCAGATTTCCCGTGAGAAGATTCGACGTGAGGTCATTGCCGAGTTCGAGTCGGCAGGGGTAGAGGTTGCCGACGATAAATTGGGTGCTATCGTTGAAAAGAGGCTTCGTTCCGAGATCAACAAGGGTGTTCAGACCTTACAGTATCAGGTCGTAACCTTGCTTACCACCAACGGTCAGGCTCCGTTCATCACCGTGTTTATGTATCTCGGTGAGGCTCGGAATGAGCAGGAGAAAAAGGACCTTGCAATGATTATCGAAGAGGTTCTTACCCAGCGCATTGAGGGTGTTAAGAACGAGGCCGGTGTCTACGTAACACCTGCGTTCCCTAAATTGATCTACGTTTTGGAGGACGACAACATCACCGAAAACTCGCCTTATTGGTATCTGACCGAATTGTCGGCTAAATGTACCGCAAAACGTATGGTTCCCGACTATATTTCGGAAAAGATAATGCTTAAATTAAAGATCGACCAGAACGGCAACGGCAACTGTTATACCTGTATGGGTTGCCGCAGTTTCTTGACTCCGTGGGTCGATGAAAACGGTAAGGCAAAATACTACGGCCGTTTCAATCAGGGTGTTGTGACCATCAACCTGGTTGACGTTGCCTGTTCGGCCTGTCTTGAAGGCCGTGACGTTGAGAAGTTCTGGGCCGTTTTGGATGAACGTCTCGAGCTTTGCCACCGCGCTTTACAGTGCCGTCACGAGCGTCTTGAAGGCACTTTGTCGGATGCCGCGCCCATTCTTTGGCAGTACGGCGCACTGGCAAGACTTCAGAAGGGTGAACCTATTGACAAACTGTTGCACGGCGGCTATTCGACCATTTCGTTGGGTTATGCAGGTCTTTGGGAGTGCGTTTACCACGTTACAGGTCGTAAGCTGACCGAGGCTGAGGGTGAGGCTTTCGGTATCAAGGTACTTGAAAGATTGAACGACGCCTGTCTTAAATGGCGTAATGCCGAGAATATTCATTATTCGCTTTATGGCACTCCGCTTGAGTCGACCACCTATAAGTTTGCCAAGTGTCTGCAGAAGCGCTTTGGTATAATTCAGGGTGTTACCGATAAGAACTACATTACCAACTCGTATCACGTTCACGTTACCGAGGAGATAGATGCTTTTTCGAAGCTTACATTAGAAGCCAAGTTCCAGGCTTTGTCACCGGGCGGCGCTATCAGTTACGTTGAGGTTCCCAATATGCAGGACAATATCCCTGCGGTTTTGGAGGTTATGAAGTTTATCTACGACAATATTATGTATGCCGAACTCAACACCAAATCGGACTACTGTCAGGTCTGCGGTTTTGACGGCGAGATAAGAATTGTCAAGGATGACGGAAAGCTTGTCTGGGAGTGTCCCAAGTGCGGCAACCGCGATCAGTCCAAGATGAACGTTGCACGTCGCACCTGCGGTTACATCGGTACTCAGTATTGGAATCAGGGCAGAACCCACGAAATTCAGGAAAGAGTTTTGCATTTGTGATTTTAGAAAAGCAACCCCCGAAAATGCCAAACGGCATTTTTCGGGGGTTGTTTATGCTTTTAAGTGTTTTGTTCGGTAAGAAGGTCGATTACGTATTGTGCGTATTCGGAAATATACTGACCGCGACGTGTCACAATGGCAGGTTGACGGGAACGGACGCTTTGTTTCAATGTGAAGAGCTCGACAGCTTCGTCAAGCCCCGTACTTTTGATATACTGCAAAGGCAATAAGGTTGCACCTAAGCCCCAACAGCACATACGCCAGGCGGTGCTTAACCCGACCACTTCAACTGAAATGTTGGGTGTGAAGTCGGCTGCGGCACAGCTTTTTTCAAGAAGTTTTCTCATTTCCTGCGAGGGTGTGACCGCAACAAAGGGAAGGTTTTGGCATTTTCTAAGGTCTACTAAAGGGTATTTGCCGTTTTCGCTTGACGGCAGGTTAACCGCCATCGCTTTAGGGACGGCAAGTACAAGCGTATCGGATTCAATGGGGGTGACGTCAAGCACCGATTCGTCAACGGGAAGATTTACAATGCACAGGTCGTATTTACCTTCACTTGCCTCTTTGCGGAGAATATCACTACCGAGTTCGTGTAAAGTGATTTTTACAAGCGGATATTTTTCTTTGATTTTTTTGACAACGTACGGCATCAGATACAGGCTTCTGAAAGGGGAGATACCGATATTAAGCTCGCCGCGTTGACCTGACTTGAAATCCTCCATTGAGCGCATAAGTTGGTCCTCGGCATATATAAGCTTGGCCGCTTCCTTTAGGAAATGCTGACCTGCGGGGGTGACGGTTAACGGAGTGGTGCTTCGGTCAAAAAGTTTTACACCGAGTTCCGCCTCAAGGTTCATTATCTGTTTGCTTAATGCAGGCTGAGTAATGCCAAGTTGCTCTGCAACCTGAGAAAAATTAAGGCTTTCGGATAAAGCTATTGCATATTGCAGTTGTCTTGCGTTCATAAATATT
>JAGBXM010000019.1 GCA_017629275.1 Clostridia bacterium | reverse complement strand
TTTATCAAATATTTTAAATTTAATTAACTCTTTTTGGAAATGAGAAGTAAAAATGAAGGCTTATATCAAAGAATTTGAAGTTTATTTAAGAGAAACGAAAAAAAGCTCCAGCAATACGTTGGAGTCTTATGTTCGTGATATAAGTCAGTTTTCTGTATTCTGTGATAACTTAAAATTAAGGACTTCTTCATCTGTTAAATCTGATCACATAACTCAATACATAGACGGTTTGCTTAAGGGCGGCAAATCAACCGCCACAACTACACGTGTACTGGCGTCTTTGCGTTGCTATTTTGGTTTTTTGGTCGATCAGGGAATTTGTAAGGAATCTCCTGTTAAGGGAATAAAGCATAATAAAACTGATAAGAAGTTGCCTGAAATACTGACTTCAAAAGAGATTAATTTATTGTTGTCACAACCCGATGTCGGTGAGTTGAAAGGTTGCAGAGATAAGGCGATTCTTGAACTTTTGTATGCAACCGGCATTAAAGTATCTGAGCTTATTAACATAAAAATAACGGATTTGAATCTTCAGATTGGTATTTTACGATTAAATAACGGTAAGCAGGAACGAATAGTTCCGATTTATCCCGCGGCTGTTAAGGCATTGTCTAATTACTGCTTGAATGTTAGGGGAGCCGTAGTTGCCGATTCAGAAACTTTAGAGTTGTTTACCAATATGAATGGTCAACAGCTTACTCGTCAAGGACTGTGGAAGATCATTAAACACTATGCCGACAAAGCTAATATAAAAAAGGATATCACACCGCATACTATCAGACATTCGTTTGCAGCACATCTGTTAGAAAATGGAGCGCCGTTGAAAGATATTCAAGAAATTCTTGGACATTCAGATCTTTCGTCTACTCAAGTATACGCACAACTGATGAGAAACAGATATGCACAGAGTTATAAAAAATATCACCCGATGGCAAGATGAACCGTTGGGTGATATTTTTTCATAATTAATGACTTGGGGGAACAGAAGTGCTGTTATTTTATGCCTGTTTAAAATTCGGCTTAATTATACAAAATGTAAGTTTTGTATAATTTAGGGGAGGGATTTTTGGGCTTAAATAGGCGGTTTTAGGCATTCTGTGTAGATTAGACCATTTTTAGCAATTGGTTTTCTTTAGTATTATATCCTTTTATTACATATATATTGTTCTATTATTCTTGATAACTGTATTCTTGAATTCAGCGCTAACAATTTTGTTTTGCAAAATATTATTTCGATTAACTATTATTCAATGTTCATATTTTGTTTGTTGTAAAAAAAATATTTGCAATTACAGCCTCTCAGTTTTTTGCGGACGACCTGAGCATTATTTCAAAGCTTTCTATTTGATGGCTTTTTCCGCACTTTATAAAATATTATCTGTTTTAGTTGATATTTACGCTTGTTAATATTATGATCGCATACATAATATAGACTTTTAGTGCTTTTATTTAATAATTTTGATGTTTTTGCACTTTTGTATCTATTCTTCAATAATTTATTTAATTCAAGTTCCTTTTTTACAGTAAATTTTGTATAATCGTTTACCGTTTTGTATAATTGCACAAATGTTCTTATGCTGTTTCGGCTAATTTGTTAATAGTAATTTTTGAAAATATTTTGTATAATTATCATATAGTATATATTTTAGGAGTAATATTATATGAAACGTGAAGTTTTGAACTCTTCAGCGCCGATTTTGAGAGATTATCTGGTGTATTGTGAGACTATTAAAAATAAATCTTCTAAAACTGTTGAACAGTATCATTTTGATCTTACTTTATTCTTTAAATTCTTAAAACTTCAGAGAGGTCTCTCCCCTGACGGTATAGATTTTTCTGATATCCCTGTTGATGATATTGATGAAGATATTCTAAAAAGCGTAACAATGACCGATCTTTATTCTTTTATAGTTTATTGTAAGAACGAGCGTTCTAACGGAGCTGCAGCAAGAGCACGTAAAGTATCGAGTTTAAGGATGTTTTTTAAGTACCTTACAAACAATATTCATTTATTAAAGGTCAATCCTGCGGCGGAACTGGACACTCCGAAACTTAAAAAATCGCTTCCTGTTCATTTAAGTCTTGAACAAAGTATTGATTTATTAAAGTCGGTTGACGGTCCTAATAAAGAGCGAGATTTTTGTATTTTGACACTTTTTCTTAACTGTGGAATGCGTTTGTCGGAGCTTTGTTCTCTAAATTATACCGATATTCACGAGGACGGTTCCTTAAAAATACTCGGTAAAGGAAATAAAGAGAGAATTATATATTTAAATGATGCTTGTATTATGGCGGTGGCTGAGTATATGAAAGTCAGGCCGGTTGACGGTGTTGCATCTAAAGATAAGTTTGCCTTGTTTTTAAGCGCCAGAAAGCAACGCATCAGTAATAAAACCGTTCAGCATATTGTTTATACTTTTCTTGATAAAGCAGGTCTTGGTGGTCAAGGATTTTCAACTCACAAACTACGTCACACCGCCGCTACTTTGATGTATCAGCAAGGCGGCGTTGATATAAGAGTTTTGAAAGACGTTTTGGGCCATGAGAATCTTGGAACAACGCAGATATATACTCACGTTGCTAACCGTCAGGTTGCTGAAGCATTTTCGAAAAACCCTTTGGCCGGTGTTAAACCTTCAATAAATAAGAATAATAGCAAAAAAGATGAAGAGGATTCGTAAGAATCCTCTTTTGTCATTAATTATATAATTGCATAGAATATAAAGAAACCGTAAATGTAGGTGAAATTATGCCATTTAATGCAAGAGAGCTTTTGGCAAGAATCATTCAGTGTGAAGCCGGCGGCGAAGGTCTTACAGGACAACAAGCCGTTGCTACGGTCGTTATGAACCGTGTACACGTTGCAGGCGGAGAGTATTTAAGAACTGGTCAGGGTGATATTCAGAACGTGATCTTTCAACCATATCAATTTGACTGTGCCAGAACTGAAATCGGCGGACAGTACAATTCACAAAACATTTATAATATGTCGCCAACAACCGAAAACTATCAGGTGGCCGATTGGGCTTTGGCAGGAAATACTTTACCGGCGGTTGGAGACTGTCTGTGGTACTTCAACCCATTTTCATCAAATTGTGATCAGTTCTTTCCACGCAACGGGTCGGGAGTGTTTCACACAAGGATAAATAAACATTGTTTTTACCGACCGACTTCCCAATATTGGGAAACATGAATTTGGAGGCTATTTATGAATTATATGGGACATAATTCGGAAATGAATTATAATAACGACGGCGGATACCAACCCGCAACAAGACAGTTGTCGCCCGAACAAAGAATGTATATTAAAAATCATCCTGAGATGACGGCTGAGTGGGATAATAATTATCGACATCAACACGGTTGTATGAACAACAACGGAGTAAATCAAATGCACAACAACAATAGTGGAATAATGAACAGTAACGGCAGTATGATGCCGATGCCGCAAAACAATATGTTGACTACGGCGCCGAATGGTAATACGGTGAGTCTGAGACCGGAGACAATGACAAATACCGATTTTTTACCTGCTTACTTAAAGCAGCATATCGGACGTTGGGTAAGGTGTGAATTCTTTATTGGCGATACAGTTGAACAGCGTGTCGGAGTTCTGTATGATGTTGGAGCAAGTTATATTATTATTGATGTTATCGAACCGCAAACACTTGTCGTGTGCGATATTTTCTCGTTAAGATTCATCACCATAGTGTTGGATGAAGAATACGGAAGGCTTCTGAGAGTATAAAATAAGCACCTCGTCCACCCGGACGAGGTGCTTATTAGATTAAAATGTTGTAATCTTGTGGAAAACTTTTTTGCCTTTTTTAATAACAATGCCGTCGCCTGAAAGCTCATCTTTAGAGAAACGTTTTGCAGGATCGGTAACCTTCTCGTCGTTGACCGAAACACCACCCTGTTGGATAAGACGTCTTCCCTCTCCCTTTGAAGGAATAAGACCGGCGAGAAGCATGACGTCAAGAATACCGACTTCACCATTTTCGAACATATCGCAAGGAACAGCGGTATTAGGCATATCTGCTTTAGCGCCGCCTGCAAAGAGTGAACGTGCGGTCTGTAATGCCTTTTCTGCTTCTTCTTCGCCGTGAATCATCTTGGTAAGTTCAAATGCAAGACGTTCCTTAACCGCATTAAGTTCGCTTCCTTCAAGTTTTTCGTATTCATAGATCTCCTCGAGAGGAATAAAAGTAAGCAACTTCATACACTTGACAACATCAGCGTCGTCTACATTTCTCCAATACTGGAAGAAATCGTAAGGCGAGGTTTTGTTGGCATCGAGCCAGACTGCACCGTTGGCCGTTTTGCCCATCTTTTTGCCTTCAGAGTTAAGAAGCAAGGTAATGGTCATTGCGTGAGCGTCTTTACCGAGTTTCTTTCTGATAAGCTCGGTACCGCCCAGCATATTGGACCACTGATCGTCACCACCGAACTGCATATTACAGCCGTAATTCTTGAACAAATGATAGAAGTCGTAAGACTGCATGATCATATAGTTGAATTCAAGAAAAGAAAGTCCTTTTTCCATTCTTTGCTTATAGCATTCGGCACGAAGCATATTATTGACCGAGAAACAAGCACCGACCTCACGGAGAAGTTCAACGTAATTAAGGCCAAGCAACCAATCGGCATTGTTGACCATTTGTGCTTTACCTTCGCCAAACTCGATGAATTTACTCATCTGTTCTTTGAAACAATCGCAATTATGCTGAATGATTTCGGGTGTCATCATGCTTCTCATATCGGTACGTCCCGAAGGGTCGCCGATATAACCGGTACCGCCGCCGATAAGTGCGATGGGTTTATTACCTGCCATCTGCAGTCTCTTCATAAGACAAAGTGCCATAAAGTGACCGACGTGAAGGCTATCAGCGGTGGGGTCAAAACCGATGTAGAAGGTTGCCTCACCTGCGTTAACCATTTTTCTGATTTCTTCTTCATTTGTAACCTGAGCTATAAGCCCACGTTCAATAAGTTCGTCATAACAAGTCATTTATATATCCTCCAGAATAACTTATTTCACTATGTTATCACAAAACCGAATGATTTTCAATAAGTTCTTTTGCGGTTTTGTAAAGATTTTCCGTAATATTGCCGCCTGACATTATTCTTGCGATCTCTTTGACTCTTTGGTCGCCGCTAATCGGAGTGACATTGGTATAGGTATTAGAGTCGGATGAAGATTTTTCGATAAGATAATGACTGTCGGCCGAAGCAGCAATCTGGGCCAAGTGAGTGACGCAAAGAACCTGTCGGTCTTTAGAAAGTCGCTTCATCTGACGTCCAACCTTATCGGCGGCTTTGCCGCTGATACCGGTGTCGATTTCGTCAAATATCAAGGTTCCTGCATCATCAAAATTGCTCATTATACTTTTGATGGCCAACATTATTCGTGAAAGCTCACCGCCTGAGGCTATTTTGGCTAAAGGACGTGCTTCTTGTCCAAGATTTGCGGAAATCAGAAATTCAACATTATCACAACCGTAAATGGTATACATTTTGGGTTTTATATCGACGATAAATACCACTTTAGGCATTTCGAGATACCGCAAAACGTCACAGACCCGTTTCGAAAAATCGTCGGCGGCTTTTTGTCTTGCTTCGGTCAATCTTTGACCCAGTTCAACTAATTTGTCTTCAAGAACTTCCGATTGATGTTCAAGTTCAATAATCAATTCATCAGAAACATTAATGTTTTCTAACTTTGATTTTGCGTTTTCAAGAAATTCAAGTACAGAGGCTTCGCTGCCGCCGTATTTTTTGACAAGCGAGTTGATAAGATCGATTCGTTGTTCGCATTCATCTAATTCATTTGGATCAAATGCAATACTATCACACAGGTCTCTTATTTCGGCAGAAATATCAGTGATTTCGGTTACTGCAAAGTCAAAACGCGCCAATAACTTGTCAGTACTGCCGATTATTTTTGAGGCGCCGGAAAATTCGTTCAAAGATTGCGATAACATTGTTTCGGCACCGCTTGAATCATCATCACCTGACAGCAGTGTTTTACAAATCTCAAGCGATAATCTTAACTTTTCACTGTTTCGAATCAACTCTCGTTTTTCGGTCAACTCTTTTAATTGACCGACCGTAATTTGAGCCGCCTCTATTTCGTTTATCTGATACTTTAAAAGATCGATGGTTCTGAGCTTTTCATCTTCGTCGGTCGATAAACTTCTGAGTTTCTTGCGTACCGAGCGAAGTTCGTTATAACAAGCCTGATAATCATTTATGATATCGGGATAATTGCCGTAAGAATCAATAAATCCGATGTGTGTTTCGGGGTCCAATAAAGCTTGATTATCGTGCTGACCGTGTATGTTTATCAACAGTCTGCCGATATCTTTTAAGGCCGATACATTGACCGAAACGCCGTTTACTTTACATACACTTCGACCGTCGGAATTGATGGTTCTCAGAAGCATAACGCTTGAATCTTCACAATCCACACCATATTCCGAAAGTAGATGTAACGCATCCTTCGAAATATTGTCAAAAACAGCCGAAACAGAGGCTTTTTCACAACCGGAGCGTACGAGTTCTTTTGAGGTGCGTTGCCCTGTTACGGCGTTAATTGAGTCGATTATGATAGACTTGCCGGCACCTGTTTCACCCGTGAGTACGTTAAAGCCTTCAAAAAAATCAATATTACATTTTTCGATAATTGCAATGTTTTCAATATTGATCGATCTAAGCATAATTTATCCTTGTTTAATGATCTCGCTCAGCATATCTGCTAAAGCGGCCGCATCCTTTTCTGTTTTGGTGATAACAAAAATCGTATCGTCACCGGCTAAGGTTCCTAAAACGTTTTCACACTTCATCATATCGAGCGAAGCACAGGCACCCTGCGCCATACCCGGGTGGCATTTGATAACAACATCGTTCATTGAATATACGACCGAAACGGCGGAATGCGCAAACATATCAATGTACTTAATGGATTTTGGCGATGAACCGCCGTTAACTGCGTAACGGTAGATGCCGTTTGCATCGAGCATTTTTACAATCCGAAGTTCTTTTATATCACGTGATACAGTGGCCTGAGTAACGTCATAGCCGGCATCAAACAGGCATTGTTGTAGTTCTTCCTGAGTTTCGATCGGTTGATTTTCAATCAAATTCAAGATTTTAGATTGGCGTTCTTTTTTCATTATACACCTCTTAGTAGCTATCGGTTTTGGTGGACAGTACCTTGTAAACCGAAACGTCGTTAAGCTTGATAAATTTTGCGGTTGTATCAGAAATACTTATCTGAATTTCACTGTTCGGCTCGACCGTAAATGCTTTTCTTCCATCGCACATTAAGTTGATGATATTTTCGCCGGAACCGCATACCTTGATCTTAATCGGAGTGTTACCGTCGACAACAAGTGAACGGGTAACCAGAGTATGAGGGCAAACGGGTGTTATGACAACACACTTCATCTGCGGATCAACAACGGGGCCTCCTGCCGAGAGCGAATATGCCGTTGAACCTGTGGGCGTAGCAGAAATAATTCCATCTGCACGATAATTTATCGTATCATTGCCTATCGTTAAATCGATGTCTATAACATTTGACAAAGAATCTTTTGAAATAACTGCGTCATTCAAGCACTCGCACGAATCAACCAATTTTCCACTGCTGTATTTTTCGGCTTTCAGCATAACTCTTTTTTCTATTTTGTAGTCACCAACAGCCAGACGTTTAATAGTTTCTATATTTTCATTATTTAACGATGCAAGGTAACCTAAGTGACCTGCATTGATGCCGAGAACAGGGCAATTATGTATAGCGGCTTCTTTGGCGATTTTTAAAATAGTACCGTCTCCGCCGATTACAATTACGATATCGGTGTTATCAGGGATAATTGTGTCGCTGTCTTTAGAAAATTCATTTAAATCAACATCTTGATCAAGACCTTTTAATACAGCAGATACTTGTTCTGCTAATAATGCGCCTGTTTCTTTAACAGTATTATAAATAACTAAAAACTTCAAACAAGTATCCTCCCTTTTAAAGCTTATCAAGTGCTTCGTGTGATTTTGATACAACGTCTTTGGCGGTAACACCACAAACGTCTTCGCCCACGTCACATTTTTCGATATATACTAAGTATTCGATATTTCCTTCAGGCCCCTTTACAGGTGAAAAATCAAGACCTAATATTTTCATATTGTTATGGATCATCATATCAACGGTTTTTTCGACAGTCTCGATGTGAACCGATTTATCTCTGACAACGCCTTTTTTGCCGACTTTATCCTTCCCTGCTTCAAACTGCGGTTTTATAAGGCATACTGCCCTGCCGCCATTTTTCATAAGTTCGCGCATTACAGGAACGATGATCGATAATGATATAAACGATACGTCGACCGAGCAAAAGTCAAGTTCATCGGGTATTTGTTCGTGTGTTACATAACGAAAATTTGTTCTTTCCATATTTATAACACGTTCGTCGGTACGCAATTTCCAGGCGAGTTGACCGTAACCAACGTCGATAGCAAAAACTTTAGAAGCACCGTTTTGAAGCATACAATCTGTGAATCCGCCCGTTGAAGCACCGATGTCGGCACAGATTGCTCCATCGAGTGATATATTGAATGATTTCATTGCTTTTTCAAGTTTTAAACCACCGCGGCTGACGTATTTTAAAGGATTGCTTCTGACCTCGATGACGTCGTCATCCTTTACGGTCATTCCTGCTTTATCGGCCTTTTGGTTGTTTACGTATACAACTCCCGCCATTATCAAGGTTTTTGCTTTTTCACGGCTTTCGCAAACCCCAAGTTCAAAAACGGCAGAATCAAGTCTTTTTTTATTATTCAATTCCCATGACCTCTTTAGTGATTTTGATGATAGAATCGCAATCAAGTGAGTAATTTTTGCGTTGCGAAGAAACGGTTGCCTGTTTAACAAAATCATTGACTCCAACAATACGGTAAGAGCCGTTAAATCCCTTAGTTAATAACGAACAACCGATTTTTTCGGCTATACCGCCGTTCAAAATGCCTTCTTCAAAAAAGACAATGTTTTTATATTGATTCAATTGGTTTATCAATCGGTCTTCGATTGGGAAAATCTTATTGAGCTTAATAGCAGAAACACTTATATTATCATCAATTAGTATGTTTTTTGCATCAAATACTTCAGAAAACAATGTCCCGTAAGAAATAAGGCAGGTATCCCCTTCTCCTATTTTTGTGAAATCGTCAGAAGTATCTATATCACTAAGATTTTCGGGCTCTCCGCCGCGAGGGTATCTAATTGCGGCGACACCTATAGGTGCGACAAGTCTTGTTTCGAGAACGCTTTCCAACTCGTTAAACGAAGCAGGAGAATATATACTGATTCCGGGAACGCTTGATAAAAACGACACGTCAAACATACCTTGGTGAGTTTCACCATCATCACCGACAAAACCTGCACGGTCAACTGCTAAGGTCAACGGGAGACCTGCGATGGCTGCATCGTGTATAAGCTGATCGTAGCCTCTTTGCAAAAATGTTGAATAAACCGCAAATACAGGCTTTATTCCTTTGACAGCAAGGCCCGAACTGAAGGTAACTGCATGTTCTTCGGCAATACCGACGTCTATAAAACGCTCAGGAAACTTTTCTGAGAATTCTTTTAAACCTGTACCGCTTGTCATAGCGGCCGTCACAGCGCAAATTTTGGGATCTTTTGCGGCAAGTTCAACCATTTTTTGACCAAAACATTGTGAAAAATTTGGTTTTGAGTCAGGTAATTTCCCTGATTCTACATCAAAACCCGATACGCCGTGGAAATTACCGGGATCGGTTTCGGCAGGTGCGTATCCTTTACCCTTCACGGTTTTTGTGTGTATTAAAATCGGTCGGTTAAGTTCTTTAGCAATTTCAAAAGCATCGGTTAAGGCCTTTAAATCATGACCGTCAACAGGTCCCATATAATAAAATCCTAATGACTCAAAAATGTTACTGTTATAAAGTGCGTTCTTAACCATGAGTTTTAAATGAAATACAAAAGAATATAAGAAACGTCCTATAAGCGGGATTTTTTTCAGAATACGTTCGACACCCGATTTGAATTTAAAATATTTCTTTCGGGTTCTGATAACGCTTAAGTGTTTAGCGAGAGCTCCTCTGTTTTTTGAAATAGACATTTTATTGTCATTCAATACGACAATAAGCTTCGAGTCTTTTTTTCTGACGTTGTTAAACGCTTCGTAGACCATTCCGCCTGTCAAAGCGCCGTCCCCGATTACAGCGATAGAATAATTATCGTTGTTCTCAAGTGCGTTGGCAAAACAAATTCCGAATGCGCTTGAAACAGATGTACTGCTGTGACCCGTAATAACGGGGTCGTGGTTGCTTTCCTCTGGCTTCATAAACCCCGATATACCGCTTTGAGTTCTGAGAGAGGAAAATTCAGAAAACCTGCCGGTTAATATTTTATGGGTGTAACATTGATGACCGACATCAAAAATAATTGAATCGTTGGGTGAATTAAAACATTTGTGAAGTGCAACGGTAAGCTCAACTGCACCGAGATTAGAGGCAAGATGACCGCCGTTTTCCGATACTGTGTCAATTATCAAATTACGCAGCTCGGCGCAAACAACACCTAATTCATCATTATTAAGTTTTTTCAGATCATCAGGTGAGTTGATTTTGTCCAAGTAGCGATAATCCATAAATTAACAATCCTTTTTAGAGTTTCCTGTCAATAAGACTTAAAGCAAACGCTTTGAGATTTTCAGCTTCATTTCCGAATATTTCAAGTTCGGATAAGGCCGCATCGGTATATTCGTTGACCTGTCTTTGAGCTTCTTCTAATCCAACTATTGAAACGTAGGTGGATTTTTGCTCATTTTTATCACTGCCTATAGGTTTACCTAACTCTTCGGCAGAACCGATAATGTCAAGAATATCATCTCGTATTTGGAAAGCGATTCCAATGTTTTCGGCAAATTTTGATGCGGCGTTAATTTTTTCTTTTTCAGCATCCGCCAAAATACAACCTATGGTTGCAGCGGCCTTCAAAAGGCAACCTGTTTTTAATCGGTATAATTCTGTTATAACATTTAAAGGTGCAACTGATGCTTCATATTTCAAATCTATAACCTGACCACCTATCATACCGTGCGAGCCTGCGCATTCAGATAAAACAGCAGCCGCATTAACAATATTCTCATAAGGAACGTTTTCGGTTGAGAGCGCAAGTTTGAAAGCGTCGGTTAGTAACGCATCACCTGCGAGCAATGCAGTTGCTTCGTCGAAAGCTTTGTGGCAAGAAGGTCTTCCCCGACGCATATCGTCATTGTCCATACAAGGAAGATCGTCGTGGATAAGAGAATATGTGTGTATCATTTCAAGCGCTACGGCAAAGTTTAACGCAACAGATGGGGCTTTACCGCAAACTCTTGTAAATTCCATCATCAGTTTGGGCCTGATACGCTTTCCGCCTGCGCTTAAGCTGTAGTTCATTGCACCTAAAAGATGTGAAAATTCACAGTTTTCAAAACTGGAAAATGATTTAATTTTTTCTTCAATAATGTTTTGATATTCTTCAAACATATACAGGTCAGCTTCCTTTATAATCGGCGAGTTGTTCAATTTTACCGCGGGCGTCGGTCAATTGTTTTTTGCATTCGGCCGAAAGTACAACACCGTCGGAATATAATTTAAGTGCATCATCAAGATTGCATTTGCCCGATTCAAGAGTTGATACAATTTCTTCTAACTTTTTTAAATTATTTTCAAAAGAGTCCATAATTATAATTTCCTTTCTACCGAATTTATTAAACAATCAACGGTTCCGTCCGAAAATTTGATTTTTATATTATCGCCCACACTTAATGATTCAACCGAACTGATTGCTTTACCTTCTTTTTCAGCGATTGAAAACCCTCTTAATAGTGTTTTGGCGGGATTCAAGGTGTCAAGCTTTGTGATAGTGTTGGCAAGGTTGAATTCCCGGATGTCTAATTGCATTTTTGCGGCATTGTCTAATCGAGATTTTAAACTGTCGAGTAACTGTTCGTAATTGTTAATAAAATTAAATCGGTCAAGAAATACGGGATTTGTTTCAATGTCCGACAGGTGTTTTTCTAGTCGTTCAATAAAATTATAAATATTAGATTTAAGAGTGTGAGATAAAGTGTCGATGTAGTAAAGAATCTCGTTGATATCCGGAACAGCTAATTCGGCGGCAGCTGAAGGTGTCGGGGCTCGAAGGTCGGCAACGAAATCACATATAGTAAAATCCGTTTCATGACCTACGGCAGATATTACAGGTATTTCAGACACAAAAATAACACGCGCCAGCTTTTCGTCGTTAAAGCACCAGAGGTCTTCCCGTGAACCTCCTCCGCGACCGATGATAATAACGTCACAGTCAGTATAATTGTTGACATCGAGTATTGCTTCGCACATTTGATCGGGTGCATCTTCACCCTGAACTTTTACGGGACAAATAACAATATCAGCAACAGGCCAACGACGCGACAATACATTGATCATATCGTGAACTGCGGCACCTGTTTCGGATGTGATTACTGCAATTTTTTTTGGAAAAGACGGAATTGGTTTTTTAAACGCTTTATCAAATAAACCTTCTTTTTCTAATTTTTCTTTTAACTGCTCAAATGCAACCGCGATACTTCCGACTCCGTCGGGCTGAATGTCATTAACGTATATCTGATATGCGCCGTCACGCTCATAAAGCGAAACAGAAGCGTTACAAATTACCTTCATTCCCTCACTCGGTACAAATTTCAGTCTTGAAGCATTGGTTTTAAACATAACCGCCTTAACTGCGGCTTCTTCATCCTTAAGGGTAAAATAAATATGTCCGCTGAAGGAGTTGAGTTTGAAATTGGAGATTTCACCCGTTACAAATAACGACTTGAGATTTCGGTCGCCATCAATAACAGATTTAACGTATCTATTCAATTGGGAAACCGAAATTAAAGTCCCGTTCATTTATAACTCCTAAATTATGACTCGTGTAAAATCGAGGTCATTACTGCGGTGCCAACGGCATTATCACTTGATAACTGGGCACTTGCAAAAAACGCGCCGTGTTTTTCAGTGATGACCTTTCTTATATATGAATTTGACATAACTCCGCCTGCAAAAACAAAAGGCAGATTACCGTATTCCTCTTTCAGAGATGACGTCATACTGTCAACAGTCTCGCAAAGATATTTTATGGTGAAAAAAGCAATATCTTCGTGCGGAACACCACTGCTAAGTAATTCTTTAGCCTTGTTTTCAAGGCCTGAAATACTACAGTCGGCACCTTTTACCGAAATTCTGATCTTTTTATTCCAAGAACCGTTCTGCGATAAAACGTCCAGTTCTTTTCCTGCGGGGAAAGACATGCCCAATAAAACGCCCACCCTGTCAACAGCCTGACCCATTTTAAGGTCTAAAGATTTTGCAACTAAAGTTGTCTTAAAAAAATCGTTTTTATCGTATTCGGTAAGTAGCGCTTCGGTCGTGCCGCCCGAAATATGAAAAGAAATAAAACGTTGTCCGATTAAATCGAGCTTATTGGCAGAAAAGAGTGCGGCAGCAATGTGCCCGGCCTGATGAGAAAATTTATAAAGCTTAGTGCCTGTGGCAGAAGCGATAGCTGAAGCGGCAGACACACCTGCTAAAAAGCACGGCATATAACTGCCTTCAACGGCACGAGGTTTGTCTGAAACACCTATTGCGTCGATGTAACTTCCGTCACAAGCGGCCGATATTATTTCGGGAAGTGCTTTTGTGTGATGAAACAAAGCGTCACTTTGCCGTAATCCTATACTTCCCTTTTCAACAGGCAACAAACGCCTTGAATTAACAAAATCTCGTGATTCGGAATCGAATCTTGCGGCCGAGGTAGTATAGTTACTGGTATCAATACCTAAATAACGACCCATATTATTTCTGTCGGCAAACTGTACCGAGAACTCCGTTTACAAAGGAGGCGTCACTCGTTGTAGAATACAACTTGCACAGTTCAACAGCCTCATCGATGGAAACTGCATCGGGAATCTCGTCGAGATACAAAATTTCATAAACGGCAAGTCTTAAAATTGCCAAAGATACCCTTGAAATTCTGCTTAAAGTCCATCCTGAAAGGTTTTTGGAAATGCAATCATCTATGGCTTCTATATTATCGAAAACACCTATAAATACTTTTTTAGCATATCCATCTTCGTCTTCGGTGAAATCGCGACAATCTTTTGCTGCCTCTAATATTTCATCGATTTCATAGCCGTTAATACTTTTTTCGAAAATAAGTATAAAAGCCTGGTTTCTTGCTTCTTTTCTTGTCATAAAAAACACCTGCTAACTGATTATTCATTTATGCATTTTTATTCACAATATATAGTACAACAAAAACTGTATAAATTCAAGTGATATTTGTATTTTTATGCGTAATTTTATAACTAAATTTGTTGTTGCAAATGTAATGAATTAATAGTATAATGTTATCACTTGGAAAATAAGGTGGGAATTATAATGAGCAAAAAATTCAGAAACAGTTTATTCGGCTTTAACCGTGACGACGTAATGGATTTTGTTGTTGAATCACGTGAAAAAGAAGCAAAATTAAAAGCTAAGTGTGACGAACTTAATACAAGTATTGATGAATTGAATATTAAACTTGCCGATTTGGAAAAGACTGTTGCTGATTTTAAGCGACGTGAAGAAAGTCTTACCCGTCTCAGTGAATCGATCGGCAGACTTTATCTTGTCGCCCAGGCTAATGCTGAAGCTGTTACTAAAGCAGCTGAAGAAAATGCAACCAAAGCGACTTTGTGCGTTGAAAGCAATATGAGAATCGCTTGTGAAGCTGAGTCTAAGCTTGAAGAGATCGGTCTTGAACTGAATAAAAGAACTGAGAAGTATCTTGAAGATATTGAGTTGCTTAAAGCACAACTCAGTGAAGCCAAAAATACCATTGAAGAAAACAAATCAATTATCGAAGAAGGTTTATCTGAAGCTTCAAAGGTCGGTACTAAAAATAATGAAAATTCATAAGATCAATACTGCTCAATTCCCCTCTGTTTCAGCCGAACTTAAAGCGGGCGATAAAGTTTTACTGTCAGGCACCGTATATACTGCACGGGACGCGGCGCACAAAAGAATATTTGATATGTTGACAGACGGTGTTAAACTTCCTTTTGACATAAGCGGCGCATCTGTGTACTATGCGGGGCCAACACCTACGCCCGACGGACTTGCGATTGGTAGTTGCGGACCTACTACGTCATCAAGAATGGATGTATTCTCCCCTGCTTTACTTGATATGGGGCTTTCTTGTATGATCGGTAAAGGACAACGTAACAAGGATGTTTGTGACGCTATTATTCGCAATAAAGCAGTTTATCTTTGCGCAATTGGCGGCGCAGGTGCGTTAGCATCAAAATGTATCGAGTCCTGTGATGTTATAGCTTTTGATGATTTGGGTTGCGAATCGGTAAAAAGGTTAGAATTTAAAGATTTTCCGCTTATAGTTGCTATTGATTGCTTCGGCGGCAATTTATTTGAGCAAAAATTATAAAAGACAGTTGCTGTAAACACAACAACTGTCTTTTGGGTTTAAACCTGTTTGAAAAATTCAACCTCTTCCCCGTCGGGACCGGTAACAAAAGCAATGTTAATAGAAATCTTTTCCGGACTCGACTCAAGCGGAACTGTTTTAGGTGGGGTCAACGGTTGAAATCCTGCTTTTAAAGCAACGTTGTAAGCATGATCGACGTCGTCAACATGCATTGCAAAGTGGGCATATTTCCCCATAACCTTATAATCGTCGTTGCCTCTGGCGAATAATTCTATTCGACCGCCATCTCCAATATCGACCATAACTATAAGCTTTTCGCCCTCGCCCCAACGGACGATTTCTTTCATACCCAGAGCTTGATACATATTAAGACTCTTGTCGATATCTTTGCACATCAATGCAACGTGATGAAATCCCATACCATTGATAATTTTGTTTGCCATATTTAACACTCCTTTTGTTAGATTATATAACAAACCGTTTAACAATGCAACTGAAAAAGAAATTAAAATAAGCAATTAAATCATTAAAAAAGTGTTGACAAATGAGCATTTAATAATTATAATAATGCTGTTGCATTTGCAACGGAAAATATTTGGAGCGATATCGAAGTGGTCATAACGGCCCTGACTCGAAACTGACGCATATATAAAACTGGCTTTCCTAACAATACCGCATAAACACTGAGTTTTTGGCGCTTCATTGTGCATTTTCAAAAATCCCTGTCTTGCAGTTCTCCTGCATAGTGTTTCAGCGTGTTTTTTCTTAAAATTTCATATGGAGATGTATCGAAGAGGTCATAACGAGAACGACTCGAAACATAGTCGGGTTTATCACGACTGTATCTCCGTAAACCCTTTATTTATCGGCGTTTACGCTGTGTGCATTTGCACTTTTGAAAACTCGCATCTCGCAGTTTTCTCGCAATTTGGTAATTTGGCTTTGCCTTTACAATTTTATATGGAGACGTATCGAAGTGGTCATAACGGGGCTGACTCGAAATCAGTTAGGGAGCAATCCCCCGCGAGTTCGAATCTCGCCGTCTCCGCCAAGGACTCCTTGAAGGTTTTATCCTTCAAGGAGTTTTCTC
>JAGBXM010000149.1 GCA_017629275.1 Clostridia bacterium | reverse complement strand
TCCCAATGGTGAGCGATTTTTGGCATTTCATCGGTTAAGTCAAGATGGGTGTACCCTTTAAGTCCTCCCGTGTGGGTGGACAAAACTGCGGTGGGGATTACCGACACCTCAATGCCTGCCGCAGATATGACGGGAAGGGCCACGGTAAGTGCGCACTTACCAAAGCCCGAAACATCGTGTATTGCGGCTATTCTTTTCTGTCGTTCCATTGTTTTGCCTTCTTAATATGCGTTTTTATAAGCCTCACAAACGGTGGCACAATCCCCCACCATTTTAAGATTACCGTGTTCAAGCCAGGCACAGTGACGGCAAAGACGCTCGATCTGTCCCATTGAATGGCTGACAACAATAACGGTTGTGTGGCCGTTATTCATCATTTCGTTGATTCTAGCCTCGCACTTTTCCTGAAATTTAAAGTCACCAACCGCCAGAATTTCATCAACGATAAGTATATCGGGCACCGTCATGGTGGCAATGGCGAAGCCGATACGAGCAATCATACCCGAGGAATAATTCTTCATCGGAGTGTCCAAAAAATCGTGCATTTCAGAAAAATCGACTATCTCCTGAAAATGCTCGTCCATATATTTTTTGGAAAATCCCAAAACCGAGCCGTTAAGGTAAATGTTTTCCCTTGCGGTCAGTTCAAGGTCAAAACCTGCTCCAAGTTCGATAAGCGGTGCGATAACTCCGCGCGTGGTGACCTCACCCGTTGTGGGGGTCAGAATGCCTGAAATGATTTTAAGCAGGGTGGATTTTCCCGAGCCGTTAAGACCGACGATACCAAACACGTCGCCTTTCGGGATGGTAAGTGACACGTCGTTCAACGCGACGAAATTTTCAAATTTCAGGTCCCTTTTCAAAAATTTCAGAAGGAACTCTTTCAGATTCTGCAGTTTTTCCTTTGACATTCTGAAATGCATTGAAACATTGCGCACTTCAACTGCCGGCAAATTCTCCATTTCGTTCCTTCCTTTCAGATATTAAGTATAAAATTCTTTTGAAGCTTTTTAAAGGTGAAAACGCCGATAAGCAACGCCACAAGTCCGTAACCCAAGCACCACAAATGCTGCTCCAACGAAGGCCAGGTGTTGTTCATCACAACGTCACGGAAGGTGGTCAGATATATCGACATCGGGTTATATTTTATGAAATACACAACAAATCGGAATGCCGAATCGGTGCCGATTTTCTGCTCTATCATACTCAAAGGATAGATAAGCGTGGTGAGATACATCCACAGCGTCAGAATAACGCTGTAAAGGTGGATTATATCATTGAAATACACACAAACTGCCGACAAAAACAGGCTGATTCCCGTTGCAAACAAAAGGCAGTAAATTATCGGCAACGGCAACATCACCAAGGTTATACCGGGGTCGATATTCTGAAAACGGATGGCCATAACAATGGCAACCGCAATCAGCGAAAATGCAAAATTTATGAGTGCAAACAAGCACTTTTCCAACGGGAAAATGTACTTCGGGATGTAAACCTTTTTGATAAGCGAGGCAGAGGCCAGAACCGAGGTCATTGACCCTGTGGTTGCCTCGGCAAAAAAGTTCCACATTGAAGCACCGACGATATAGAAAACCGCAAACTCCGAAACACCGGGATAACGGTCAATCCCGAAGATAAAGCCGAAAACGGCGGTCAGCACCAGCATTGTCAGCAACGGATTGAGAATGCTCCAGGCAATGCCCAAAACACTTCGGCGGTATTTTATTTTAAAATCCTTACCCGCAAGATTTTGCAAAAGCGGAAGATATTTTTTGAAGTCACCGAAAAAGGATCTTTTGTTATCGGATTCCAAAGTTTTTACCCCTTTCTCTTTTTGGTATAACACTTTAATTATATTGGTTTTGGTGCAAAAAGTCAATCACTGCACTTATTTCAGGGTTACAACGGTAACTCCGTCCTCACCCTCACCGTAAACACCAAAGCGAAAATCCTTGACGCTCATGTTTGTGCGAAGATAAGCGTGAACCGCTTTTTTGAGCGCACCGGTGCCCTTGCCGTGGATTATCCACACGTTGCCGAAGCCTGCCATAACCGAATTATCAATAAAACGGTCAAGCTCAAGTGCAGCCTCGTCACCCGTCATTCCGCGGATGTCGATCTCACTTTGCGCAGTCCGGATGTTGGTGTCAATACCCGTGGGTCTTTTGACGGTGCGTGTTTTGGCAACGGTACCCTTTGATTTATCCATCGGTGCAAGGCTTGAAACCTTGACCTTGGTCTTGACGATACCTGCTAAGATAAGCACCTCGTCACCCTTTTG
>JAGBXM010000148.1 GCA_017629275.1 Clostridia bacterium | reverse complement strand
GAACATTCTGAAAGGAGGATAAAATGGCAGGAAGAACAAGAAATACGATGAAAAATATGATGGTAATGCTTGTGATGCAGTTGGTTACCGTGTTGGCATCATTTGTTTGCCGAACTTTTTTCGTTAAACTCTTGGCGACAGAATACCTTGGGTTGTCTGGGTTGTTTACTAACATTATTGCTGTATTGTCCCTTTCGGAATTGGGCTTTGGCAGTGTTATAATAGTTAATTTGTACAAGCCCCTTGCTGAAAACGATCAAGAGCAGATTTGCAAGCTTATGAATTTCTACCGCAAGGCGTATACTGCAGTTGGACTGTTTATTATTGCTTGCGGACTTATTTTGGCCCCGTTTTTGGATTATCTGGTAAAAACCGATGCCGAAATACCGTATCTTAAAGGTTATTTTTTGCTTTTTATCTTACAATCGGCTACCAGTTACTTTTTTGCATATAAAAGGTCAATTCTTACAGCTTCTCAACAAGAGTATATTTGCTCGGCAGTAAGTCAGACTCTGGGTATAGTTATGAACTTGCTTCAGATTCTGTTTTTGTGGATTACCCGCTTGTATATATCTTATTTGTTGGTTGCTATTTTTACCGGATTATGTAATAATATTATCATATCGTTGATTGCTGATAAGAAATTCCCGTTTTTAAAAGAAGGGAAAAAGCTGCAGCTTGACAAATCCCAAACGAAAAATATGTTTAAGAACGTATCATCCATGATGCTTCACAAGATTGGCAATACTGTTATCTCGAGCACCGATAATATTCTTATATCATCTATTTTAGGTGTCATTTATACAGGTCTTTATTCTAACTATCTGCTTATTATGAACGTTATAACGCAGATAATTACAATTGGCCTGAATGCTGTATCTGCCAGTGTTGGTGATTTCAACGCGCGGAAAAATGAGACCGAGAAAAAAGAACTGTTTGA
The DNA here is from genome assembly GCA_017629275.1 of Clostridia bacterium. Taxonomy (GTDB): domain Bacteria; phylum Bacillota; class Clostridia; order Oscillospirales; family Acutalibacteraceae; genus UMGS172. Next base: position 26,459 of record JAGBXM010000148.1, on the reverse strand, counting down.
TGCACTGCAAATGATGAGTTCGTGGATATTTGGAATGAGCTCGATTTGTTTTGTGTGTCTTTTTCAACCCACGATAGGTATTTGGTTTGGGGAAAAATATTTATTGGATTTTAGTGTTGTAGTTGTAATCAGCGTTAATTTTTACATTAATGGATTGTTGCGTGTGCCGGGAACGTTTAGTGATCTGAACGGCGTTTACGTCAAAACAAAATTTAAACCTGTAGCTATGGCTATTATAAATTTGACAACATCTATAGTTTGCTTAAAAATATGGGGACTAGTTGGTGTGTTTATTGGTACGCTGATTAGTTATTTGCTGGTTGGAGTTTGGGTTGACCCATATTTTGTATTTAAAGATGTATTTAAAATCTCATCCAGACGATATTTTTTCGGGTTGGTCGGACAAACAATAGTATTAGGTATTATTGGTATGGTTACTTATGGCATAGTTGGACTTATTCCTTTTTACGTTGGTAAGGTCGCTGTTTGTGTTCTCTTGGTTAACGCTTTGCTACTGTTGTGCTACGGACACACGAAATCTTTCAAATTTATTTTTCAACGAATTAAAGGATTATTTCGCCATAAAAAAGTGTCGTGATTTGTTGATAAAAAACAATCTCGTTAGTAACGAGTATAAACATTGGAGGAAAATTTCATGTCTTCATTTAAAGGTAAAACATTACTTATCACTGGTGGTACGGGTTCGTTCGGTAATGCGGTTTTGAACCGTTTTCTTGACACCGATATCGGTGAGATCCGTATTTTCTCGCGAGATGAGAAAAAGCAGGATGATATGCGCCACGAGTTTCAGGCTAAAATGCCTGAGGTTGCTGAAAAAATAACTTTTTATATTGGTGACGTGCGTGATCTCGCATCGGTTAAAAATGCTATGCACGGGGTCGATTACATATTCCACGCGGCGGCCCTCAAGCAGGTTCCGTCTTGTGAATTTTTCCCGGTTGAAGCCGTAAAGACCAATGTTTTGGGTACCGAAAACGTATTGACCGCCGCTATCGAAGCGGGGGTCAGCAACATCGTTTGTTTGTCGACCGATAAGGCGGCTTATCCTGTTAATGCAATGGGCACCTCAAAGGCTATGATGGAAAAGGTTATCGTTGCCAAATCGCGTACCGTTTCGCCCGAAAAGACCAAGATCTGCTGCACACGTTATGGCAACGTTATGTGTTCGAGAGGTTCGGTCATTCCGCTTTGGATCGACCAGATCAAGCAGGGTAAACCCATCACTATTACCGAGCCTTCCATGACACGCTTCATTATGTCTTTGGATGAGGCGGTCGACCTTGTTCTGTTTGCTTTTGAAAATGGCGAATCGGGTGATATTCTGGTTCAAAAAGCACCTGCCTGCACAATTGAAACCTTGGCTAAAGCGGTCGCTGAGTTGTTTAATCCCAAGACCGAGATCAAGGTTATCGGTATCAGACACGGTGAAAAGATGTACGAGACCTTGCTTACCAATGAAGAGTGCGCCAACGCTACCGATATGGGCGACTTCTACCGTGTGCCTTGTGACAAGCGCGGTCTTAATTACGATAAATACTTCAAGGACGGCGATATTGAACGCAATCCGTTGACCGAGTTTAATTCACACAACACCGAGCTTCTCGATGTTGAGGGTGTAAAAGAAAAGCTTCTGTCGTTGCAGTATATCCGCGACGAGCTTGAAGCGATGGGAAGAGCATAATATGACCGAGAACTCGCAAAAAAAGATAATTGCGCTCGTAAAGAGCGCGTTGTCGGGTGAACGCGCTGAGTTGGCCGAAAATGTTGACGTTGAAAAGCTTTATAAATTTGCTTCTCGTCAGAACATTGTGTCACTTATATATTCCGGCTTGGTAAACTGCGGTTTTGACGGACAGAGTGCTGAATCGGAACAGTTTTTTATTTCTACCTGTCAGTACGTTGTTACGGCGGGTCAGCAGGACGATTATATTGGGGAGATATTCCGTGAATTCGATGCCAATAAAATCGATTACCTTCCTTTGAAAGGCACTTTATTGAGAGAACTGTATCCCAGACCTGAAATGAGGGCGATGGGCGATGCCGATATTTTGATAAAGGTCGAGCAATATGACGTTATCAAACCGATTATGCTTCGTCTTGGCTTTACCGAGGATGTTGAAAGCGATCACGAATTGGTCTGGTACAAAGACTCGGTCATGATCGAATTGCATAAGAGGCTTATTCCGTCATATAACAAGGATTACTATAAATATTTTGGTGACGGTTGGAATAAGGCCGAAAGGTGCGCCGATTCCACCCGCTATCAGATGACTAAAGAGGATAATCTTATTTATCTTCTGACCCATTTTGCCAAGCATTACCGTGATGCAGGTATCGGCATAAAACACCTTGTCGATATTAAACTGTATCTTGAAAAAGTGCCTGATATTGATTTTCGGTATCTTAAAAAGCAGCTTGAAAAGTTGAATTTGTGGGAGTTCTTCAATAACCTTCAAAAAACCATCGCAGTATGGTTTGACGGCGGTGTTGAGGATGAAGCAACCAGACTGATAACCAAGACAATTATGAGCGGCGGTGCTTTCGGTACGGCTAAGGCAAGTAACGTTTCTGCAGCGTTGAAAGACAAAAAGCAGGGACAGACGAAGAACCGTTTCGAAAGATTTTTGATTATGGTTTTTCCTTCGTACGACAGGATGAGTGAAAAGTTCCCGGTGCTTAAAAAATGTCCCGTATTATTACCGTTTCTTTGGGTTTGGCGCTTGTTCGGTGTTCTGTTTAAAAAAGAGAAAAGAGATTCAGTTCCAAAGTTCTACGATTCCGTAGCGGTTCTCAATGCCGAAAATATAAATACGTACGAGCGTGAATTGAATGCGGTGGGACTTGACTACCGTTTTGAAGAGGATGATTAGTAAGTTATGAATATACTTGTAACCGGTGCTAACGGTTTTGTTGGGAAAAATTTGGTTGCCGCTTTGAAAAACATCAAGGACGGCAAGGACAGAACTCATCCCGACATTATTATTGATGAGATTTTTGAATATGACGTTGACACTTCCGACGCTGTTTTGGAAGAGGCTTGTAAAACTGCAGGCTTTGTATTCAATCTTGCAGGTGTCAACCGACCTAAAGAAACTGCGGAGTTTATGGAGGGTAACTTCGGCTTTGCTTCAAAGTTGTTGGACACTCTTAAAAAGTATAACAATACCTGCCCCGTAATGCTTTCGTCGTCGACCCAGGCTTCTTTGGTCGGCCGTTTTGCCGGTAGTGTTTACGGCGAGTCCAAAAGAGCAGGGGAAGAATTGTTCTTTGAGTATTCAAAAGAGACGGGTGCTAAGGTTTTGGTCTACCGTTTCCCCAACGTTTTCGGTAAATGGTGCCGTCCCAACTATAACAGCGCCGTTGCAACCTTCTGCAATAACATTGCCAACGACCTTGAAATCACCGTCAACGACCCGTCGGTACAGTTGGAGTTGGTTTATATCGACGATATCGTTGATGAAATGATGGCAGCTTTGGAAGGTAAGGAGCATCACTGCGAGTTTGACGGCGCCGATTTTGTGCTCGATTCAAATGGCAGATACTGTGCCGTTCCCGTAACGCATAAGGTGTTACTGGGCGAGATCGTGGACCTGCTTTATAAGTTCCGCGATCAACCCGCTACACTTACAATGCCCGAAATTCCTTACGGCAGCTTTGCCAAAAAGCTGTATTCGACCTATTTGTCCTACCTGCCCGAAAGCAAGGTTTCGTTTCCTTTGAAGATGAACGTTGATATGAGAGGCAGCTTTACCGAACTTCTTCGCAGTGAGAAATGCGGTCAGTTCAGTGTCAATATTTCGAAACCCGGAATTACAAAGGGTCAGCATTGGCACAACACCAAGTGGGAATTCTTTATTGTTGTCAGTGGCAAGGGCCTTATCCAGCAACGTAAGATCGGTACCGACGAGGTGCTCAATTTCTACGTTTCGGGTGAAAAAATAGAAGCAGTTCATATGTTGCCGGGCTACACCCATAACATCATAAATTTGAGTGAAACCGATGATCTTGTGACCGTAATGTGGGCCAATGAGTGCTTTGACCCCAATAAACCCGATACGTTCTTTGAGGTGGTTGAATAATGGATATTAAATTGGATTATACTGATGTAAAATTTAAAAACAACGGCAAATTGAAGCTGCTTATTATCGTGGGAACACGTCCCGAGATAATCCGTCTTGCCGCCGTTATCAACAAATGCCGTGAGTATTTTGACTGTGTGTTGGCACACACGGGTCAGAATTATGACTACAACTTAAACGGTGTATTTTTCCGTGACCTTAAGTTGGCTGATCCCGAGGTTTATATGGATGCGGTCGGTGACGATCTGGGCGCTACGGTCGGTAACATCATCAACTGTTCGTATAAGTTGATGAATGAGATCAAGCCCGATGCGTTGCTTATTTTAGGCGACACTAACTCCTGTCTTTCGGCTATTGCCGCAAAGAGACTGCACATTCCCATTTTCCATATGGAGGCAGGTAACCGTTGTAAGGACGAGTGTCTGCCCGAGGAGACCAACCGTCGAATCGTAGATATTATTTCGGACGTCAACCTTGCTTATTCGGAGCACGCACGCCGTTATCTGCACGAGTGCGGTCTGCCCAAAGAACGTACCTACGTAACGGGTTCGCCTATGGCTGAGGTCCTGCATAATAACCTTGACGATATTAAGGCTTCGACCATTCATGAAAGGTTGGGACTCGAAAAGGGTAAATATATCCTCCTTTCGGCTCACCGTGAGGAAAACATCGATACCGAAAAGAACTTTTTATCATTGTTTAACGCAATTAACAGGATGGCCGAAAAATACGATATGCCGATTCTTTATTCCTGCCATCCGCGTTCCAAGAAGCGTCTGGAGCAGAGTGGCTTCAAGCTTGACAAACGTGTTATTCAGCACGAGCCGTTGGGCTTCCACGATTATAACTGTCTGCAGATGAACGCTTTTGCAGTCGTTTCGGACAGCGGTACTCTGCCTGAGGAATCGAGCTTCTTTACAAGTGTTGGCAATCCGTTCCCTGCGGTTTGCATCCGCACCTCGACCGAGCGTCCTGAGGCGTTGGACAAGGCATGTTTTATCCTTGCGGGCATTGATGAAAACAGTCTTTTGCAGGCTGTTGATACCGCCGTTTCGATGAATCAAAACGGTGACCACGGTATTCCCGTTCCGACCTACGTCGAAGAAAACGTTTCGACTAAGGTTGTGAAAATTATTCAGTCTTACACCGGTGTTGTAAATAAAATGGTGTGGAGAAAGTTCTGATCCTTGAGGTAAATAATGAACCGCTATACAGTAGATACGGTTGTCAGGCTTATCGGTCACGCGTTGAAAAACGAGGTGGCCGATAACTACCGGGACGAAAAGCTGTCCGAAGAAACATTTAAAAAGTTAATAAAATTTGCGCATGCTCACCGCATGTTGCCGATGGCGGCCGACGTATTATTAAAAAGCGGTGCGGTTGAGCATATCCCTGAAATTGGTTCTTTTCTACGCAAAAAGCAGTTTGAGGACGTGTTGAGAAGTCAGAAGCGTGACTATGAACTGCAACGGATGGGTCAACTGTTTTCGGAATTGAAAATCAAGTTTATTCCGTTGAAAGGTTCAGTTGTAAAGGCTTTGTATCCCGAACCCTGGATGAGGACAAGCTGTGATATTGACGTACTTATTCACAAAGAAGACCTTGAGAGAGCAACCTGCGCTTTAACCGAGCGGTTTGGTTTTAAACGTTTTGCCGAGACCTTTCACGATATATCATTCAATGCCGATTCGGGTGTGCATATTGAACTGCACTACACCCTTGTCGAGGATGATATGAAGTCGGTTGCCAAAACCTATCTTGAAGAAGTTTGGGAGCGTTCTGCACCCATAACTGACGGTGGTTTTGAGTATAAAATGAGCGATGAGATGTTCCTGTTTTACCACGTTGTTCATATGGCTAAGCACGTAACGTTGGGCGGCTGCGGAATACGTCCGTTTGCCGATTTGTTTTTGTTGCGACAGACAATGGATTTTAACGGTGAAGGTTTTAAAGAAATGCTCGAAAAAGCCGAGTTCAAAATATTCTTTGAAACGGCTGTTTCGCTTTGTGACGTGTGGTTTTCCGAGGGTCAGCGCACCGAACTGACCGAAGAACTTGAGCGTTACGTTTTGAGCGGCGGGGTTTTCGGTACTACTCAAAACTCACTTGCCGTTAAGCGCGGTGAAGGGGAGAGTAATACCCGGCACTTTAAAAAGTTGATATTCTTGCCGCGTGAACAGCTTGAAAAGGTTTATCCCGAACTTAAAAAACATCGGTGGATGTTCCCGTTTTATCAGGTCAGACGTTGGTTCAGAATGTTTGATTCCAAAAAGCGGAAAAGATATGTCAGTGCCATCAATGTCGGTAACAATCTGTCGGACGAGCATATCAACAAGGTTTCGAAGCTGATGAAGGAACTTGAGTTGAAATAAAAAACTGCAGTAATTGCATTTGCGATTACTGCAGTTTTTGTTTATCTGGTCCAGTCTTCGCCGTATATTTCGTGGGCTCTGTGAACCGTTACGAATGCGGTCGGGTCGTGGCGGTTGATGATATTTAATAACTCCGAATACTGTCTTATCGAAAAGGTGACAAGCAGCATTTTCTTCTTTTCTTTGGAGTATCCGCCCGTGACGTCGGTGATGGTTGAGGTGCGCTCAAGCCGATTGATAATATCCTCGTTTATGGCGTCATATTTTTGCGAAATTATCTGCGCCGTGAGTGCTTTTTTACCGCCGACGAAAATTTTGTCTATCATTAAAGCCGATACAAAAACTGAAATTATACCGACGAGCGACAGTATCAGGTCTTTGAGAATGAATATTCCCAAAACGATGGGGATGGCGTCGGTTATAAATACTGCAACCGAGCTTGATAAGCGCTTGAAGGCCTTGCAGACAACGAAAGCAATGACATCGGTGCCGCCCGTTGAACCGCCGCCCAAAAAGGCAAGGGCGCAGCCCGTTCCCATCAAAACACCGCCGAAAATGGCCGAGATTATAAGGGCTAACTCCGAATGTGGAGAATCGGCAAGGTAAAATACACCGTCTAGAATATTTGGGTCGACAAGCTTTGAGAAAAGAGTTATCAAAGGCGGATAGAAAAGGGTTGAAATAAGGGTCTGCATTGCGAAGGTCTTGCCCAACACCAAAAAGCCTATAAGAAAAAGCGTCCAGGACATAACGGTGATTGTAAGGTCGACCGTAATGAACTCAAATGGAATGATTTTGTCGATAATAATGGCAAAACCCGACATTCCGCCGACAACGAGGTTAAATGGGATAATAAGTACGGCGGTGCCGAAGGCAAGAATGATGGTGCCGAGTATTACAAGACCGATGTTTTTGGTAAGGTTCCATATTTCTGTTTTGGATTTTAACATAAGATACCTCCGACGGCGCGGTATGTTTTTATTTTTACCGTGTTATTCTGTATGATACACTATGTTTTTTCGGTTTGGCAACCACTCGGAATTTAAAACATTGAAAAGTCAACTATTTCGCTTGAAAAGTCCACTTTAAGGTGATACAATATTATTAAAATATGTTGTAAGGTGTGATTGCTATGAAGGTTTGTATTATTCAACCTGAGTATTCTACCGATTACTCGAGAGCTGAAGAACTGTTTTACAAGGGTTATATCGATATGCTCGACAAGTGCGACAGTACTATGGACATTATCGTAATGCCCGAGTCCTGCGATATGCCGGCTTTGTGCAAAACCATTGAGCAAAGAAATGAGATAGTTGAGAAATTTAATAAAATATTTGTTGATAAAATTTGCGAGACCGCCAAGCGTTGTAATGCGCTTATTTTTGCCAACGCCCGTTGGGATTCGGGACGTGGATACGTTAACACTACATACGCTGTTGACCGTGAGGGTAACATCGTTTACAAATATTTTAAGCAGCATCCCGTACCTAAGGAAATTGCAGCACCCGAGCAGGACACCGATAACACGTTTCAGTTTACCGAGCCCGATGTTGTTGAGATTGAGGGCATCCGCTTTGGCTTTTTGACCTGCTATGACTTTTATTTTTACGAGATGTTCCCCAATATGGCACGCAAAAATTTGGATGTTATTATCGGTTGCTCACATCAGCGAAGCGATACACACCGTGCGCTTGAAATTTTTGGCACTTTTTTGGCCTACAACACCAATACTTATGTTTTACGTTCCTCGGTTTCGATGGATGTCAATTCCGATATTGGCGGTGGCAGTATGGTCGTTGCCCCTACCGGTGAGGTATTGCTCAATATGAAGAGCCGCATCGGTATGGAGTGCGTTGACATTGATGTCACCAAAAAGTATTTCAAGCCGGCAGGCTTTGGCAATCCGTTGGCGGCACATTATGAATATATCGAGCAGGGAAGAAAGCCCTGGAAATACCGTCCTGCAGGCAGCGCTATCTGTGTTGACGATGAACACATGCCGTACCCGAGAGTTTGTGCACACCGCGGTTTTAATACCGTTGCACCCGAGAACAGCTTACCTGCCTTCGGTGCGGCTGTAGCGATGGGCGCCGAAGAAATTGAGTTTGACCTTTGGCCGACCGCCGACGGTGAGATAATTTCTCTGCACGACTCGACCCTTGAAAGGGTTTCTGACGGTGTGGGTAAGGTCACCGAAAAGACCTATGCAGAGTTGCTCAAATTTGATTTCGGTGCCAAAAAGGGCGAGAAGTTTAAAGGCCTTAAAATTTTGCGTTTTGAGGAGATACTCAAAAAATTCTCCTGCCATTGCATTATGAACATTCACATAAAATCCATCTGTGGCAACCCTGATAACCTTAAGAAAATTATCGACCTTATCGACAAGTATGACTGCCGCAAGTACGTTTACTTTATGACTGGTGACGACGATCTGATGAAGCTGTGTCTCGAAATGGCACCCGATATCCACCGTTGTATGGGTGCAGGCAAAGAACGTTGGGCCATCGTTGACCGTGCGATTGAATATAAGTGTCAGAAGGTGCAGTTGTTTAAGCCTTATTTTAATCAGGAAATGATCGACAAGGCGCATCAAAACGGTATCAAATGTAACGTTTTCTGGTCGGATGACCCCGAGGAAACCAAAAAGTTCCTTGAAATGGGAATTGATTGTATCCTTACTAACGACTATAACCTTATTTCGCAGGTTGTGGAAAGATAATTTGAAATTCAAAACTCAAAAGTTAAAAGATTCTTCGCTGACGCTCAGAATGACAGGGCATTTGTTTTGTTATTCTGAGCCGTAAGGCGAAGAATCTTTACTTTTTGTGGGGCAGGGATGTAAGGATTTAAAAACCCGTTTGTTTTCAGCTGTGTTTTTAAGCGGTTCAAAGGTGTTTTGCCGTCGGAATACCGAAAGCAGGAAGCCGTTTGGTAATTTGAATTTTTGCATATAATTTCTGCTGTGTTTCACGGGTTTTTCGTAAAAAACACAGTTGCTTTTTTGAGACAATTGTGATAAAATGTGTAACCGGAATCTGCCGAATGTGTTTTGACACTTGCGGCGGGTTTCGTTACGTTTATTTTGATTTTAAAGAAGATGAGTTTATGGTTTTATTATCGGTTTCCATTGCACTTTTGGCAGGTCTTTTAATGACCCGTGCTTTTAAGCCTTTAAAACTGCCTTCGGTCACTGCATATTTGATTGCAGGTGTGCTTATAGGCCCTTATTGCTTGGGCGCTTTGGGTATTAACGGACTTGGATTCCCAACACACGAATCGGTTTCGGCATTGAGTGTCGTTGCGGAAGTGGCACTGGGCTTTATCGCTTTTTCTATCGGCAACGAATTTGTATTAAGTGACCTTAAAAAGACGGGTAAGCAGGCGTTGATTATCGGCGTTCTGCAGGCTGTCATTGCAATGGTTTTGGTTGACATTGCGTTGATCGTTATGCACTTTATTATGTCCGACAAACTGTCACTTGCACAAGCCATCACATTAGGCGCCATTGCCACAGCTACCGCACCTGCGGCCACCTTGATGGTTGTTCGTCAGTATAAGGCCAAAGGACCTTTGACCAAACTGTTATTGCCCATTGTCGCACTTGACGATGCCGTTGGACTTATTGCTTTTGCCGTATCCTTCGGTATTGCCAAGACCTTGGTGAGCGGAAAGATAGACCTTATTTCAATATTGGTCAATCCGCTTATCGAGATAGTGTGTTCGTTGTTGCTGGGCGCTTTAATGGGTTGGGTATTGACCCAACTTGAGAGGATGTTCAATTCTAACACTAACCGTCTGAATCTTACCATTGCAATCGTTTTCCTTACCGCATCATTGTCGATGCTTGAGTTCCATATCGGCCCCGTACAGATTCACTTTTCGTCGCTCTTGACCTGTATGATGTTGGGAACTGTGTTCTGCAATATTTGTCCGTTGTCGCACGATCTTATGGGTGCTACCGATAAGTGGACTTCGCCCGTTTTCGCTTTGTTTTTTGTTATAAGCGGCGCCGAGCTTGAATTAGGCGTTTTCACCGATTGGGCAATTGTCGTTATCGGTATTGCTTACATTGCATCGCGTTCGTTGGGCAAATACTTCGGCGCGGCAGGCAGTGCTAAAATGGCCAAGTGTTCGCCACAGATAGTGAAGTATCTCGGTATCACATTATTGCCGCAGGCCGGTGTTGCCTTGGGTATGTGCGCGACCGCTATGCAGTTGGGTGCTGAAGGAAATCTCATACGTAACATTACGTTGTTTGCGGTGCTTATCTATGAGTTGTTCGGACCTATTTTCACCCGAATGGCTTTGACTGCGGCAGGGGAAATCGAACCTATGCCCGATCACGTCAAGCATCGCCGTCACCATAAGCTTAAAGAGGCCGAGGAACGGAATAAGTAATTTTATAAAAGCAAGATGCAGGAGTGAGTCCCGCATCTTGCTTTTTGTTTTTGGTTATAGTAATATATAAATATAATTTTCTTTTGAAAAGGTGCTATTATGCAGTACAGTCAACTTTTTGAAGATCTTGTTTTAAGAGCCAAAGTGATACACAAACAAGAAGAAACTGAATGCGTTTCGCCTGTCTGCTTCCTTCTTGCTGTTTGCGAACTGTGTGCGAGTCAATACCGTGGCTTGACCGATTATGACCGTTTGGATTACCCCGAACTGTTTGAGGAGGAACGGTTGAGATTTGTATTCGAGTATGCCATCAGGGTCAAGCCGTCCCTTATTAAAATGCATTTAAAATCAAAGTCTCGCGGATTGTTGCGAAAATATGACGTTGATTTTTTGAACACGTATTCATCGCAGCTTGAACTCATCGCCGAGAAGCGCGGCAAAAAGGCTGTTTCGGCCGACGTGGGCTTCTTGGTGGCTTTGCAGGCACTGGCGCCCGATGACCGTTTGGCATCGTCGCGGTGCGATAAGGCTTTTGACGCGAATGAGATTCTTTTTTCGATCGATAAAAGAATTTACGGATACGTTATGCGTGAGATGAACATTGTCAACGAGCGTTTGATCACAAAGTATCAACTCGCCGTTGATAAGCATAACTGGATGCCCGCACTTAAAATCGGTGAGCCCAAGGAACTAAGGCTTAAGTTTTTTAAATTTATAAGATGTGACGTCTCAACTGACCGTGTTACATTGGTTTTTCCTGAGTTTTTCGGAGTGGTCGGTGAAGCTTTGAAAGTTACCGTCGTAAGGTATGACGGCTTATATTATATTCACGACAACGAGTGTACTTTGAAAAGACTTTTTGAAAAGGTGAACTCACCTGAAAAATATTCGGAAGTGTTGCAAAGTATTAAAAGCAATCTGTCTTTTGACGGCAGAAGAGTGATAGCAAGGTTTGCCGATGCGAGGGGACTTTTACGTTATCTGGGAATTTTGCTGTTGGTGGCCAATGCCGATCTGTATTATGATAGGCTAGATGAACCCGGTCTTAACAGTGATTGCGGAGTAGTGTTACCATCTGAAGAAAGCTTCGAAGCGTTTGATTTCAGTGAACTTTTGAAGGGGTTAAAGCAAAGGGTGTATTGCAGTTTTGATGAGAATTGCGGCACAAAGCTGACGGTTGGTTTACCTTATTCGTTGAATGATGAAAATGCATCGTTTCTCATTGAAACCTTTGAAGATCGAAGCGCCAGGCTTAGCGATGCGAGAAAGGGCGAAGTCGGGGAAATTTTTGATTCGTTCTTTTTCGGCAACGATTCGTTGGAACCGTATAAGGATTATATCAACAGCGTTTGTGAAGGCTTTGGAGTGTTGTTTGACGGACGTAATCTCTATCTACCGACCAACGGGAACACACCCGATGAGGTGTTCAGAGCATTATTTAAATTTATGAACGTGGCGGTTGTTTTATCGGAATTCGGACGAATTATCACTCCGTAGCAGAGGATGAGTATATGGGGGAATGTATGAAGATATTTGCTGTGTCGGACGTTCACGGGCACTGTACGCTGCTTCGTGAGGCGTTGAATGAAGCGGGGTACGACGGTGAGAATCCGCATCACTTGTTGGTTTGTTGCGGCGACTATTTCGATCGCGGTAAGGAAAACGTCGAGGTATTGAAGTTCTTTGAACGGCAGAAAAACTGCGTGAAGCTCAAAGGTAATCACGAAGAAATGTTTAAAAAACTCTTGAATGACGGTAAAATATTGAGTCATCATTATTCGAACGGAACTATTCAGACCATACTTGATTTCTTCGGACCGTATGCCATCGACCCTGTGACCGATATCATTGATTTTTCGGGCAAGACGGGCACGGTTGACCGACTTTGCGACTTTATCGACGAAACGGTCGATTATTTTGAGACAAAGAATTACATATTTGTTCACGGGTGGTTGCCCGAAGTGGGTGCCGACCGTGATTGGCACGATGCCACGCCCGAACAGTGGCACGATGCACGTTGGGCGAAGTGGACCTCAAAATATATGAGGAGACGTCCGCATCCCGATAAGACCTTAGTGTGTGGGCATGTGCCGACTTTGTATGCGTACGTTCACGATAACGCGAGAAGTCCCGTAAGTTCAAGTATTTTTTATCGGGACGGCCTTATAGCAATCGATGCGGGTACTGTTTCTTCGGGACGTGTTAACGTTTTAGTGATTGAAGATGAATTGATTTAAAGTAAAAAAGTTCTGCGAGTATCAACTCACAGAACTTTTTGATTTCCGGCTTTTATTACAAACTGTCTATGTAACGGCAGGCGTTGATGGCGGCTACCGCACCGTCAGCGGTGGCGGTGGTAACCTGACGCACCGTTTTTTGTCTGCAGTCACCCGCGACGAATACACCGGGTGTTTTGGTAAGACACTTTTCGTCGGAATCAACATAGCCGTATTGGTCGAGGTCGGCTACGTTTTTAAACGGCTCGTTTTCGGGAACAAGGCCGATGGCAACAAACATTCCGTCTAAGTTGAGCTCGGTCAATGTGCCGTCGGAGGTTTTTTCAATGGTGATGCCGCTGAACTCGGGGGTGTCGTTGATGGACTTGACTACGTTGCCCAGGATGATTTCAACGTTGCCACGGTTGGCAAGGATTTCCTGCAGACGTTGTTCGCCCGTGAGGAAATCAAGGTTTTGAACAACGTAAACCTTTTTGGAGGTTTCTGAAAGCAGTATAGCCTCCTGCAATGCCGAGTTGCCACCGCCGATAAGGGCGACCGTTTTGTTGGCATAAAAAGCACCGTCGCAAACGGCACAGAACGAAATACCGTCACCGATAAAACGTTCTTCATTGTCTAATCCTAAATGGCGATGCTGAGCACCTGCGGCGATAATGACCGACTTGCACTCATATTCGTTACCGTCCTCGGTAACGACGGTTTTGGTATTGCCGTTGTCCTTTATTTCGAGCGCATTTTCAATTTCAACGTCGGCACCCTGCGACAAAACCTGCTCAACCATTTTGTCGGCAAGTTCGCTGCCGCTGACCGATTCAAAACCGGGATAGTTTTCGACTTTGGGGGAGAAGGTAATCTGTCCGCCAAAACCCGCCTTATCAAGGATAAGGACGGTCTTGGTGGCTCGACGGGCATAAACTGCCGCGGTGAGTCCCGCGGGACCTGCACCGATGATAACTATATCGTACATAATCTGCACCTCGCATTAAAATGAGTAAAGGGAAGGCCGTAAGGCCTTCCCTTACAAAATCAATTAAGAGTTGGACTGGATGAACTTTTTGATGTTGGGAACCATGGTGAATTTCTCAACTGCGCCGTCCTTTACACTGACAAGGGTGGGAGCCTGTTTGATGCCCAAAGACTCGGTCAACTGAACGTTCTGCTCGGCCAAAATCTTCTGATAGCCGAGGTCGGCCTTGGTCAACAAGGACTCTGCAATCTTACAGTTGGGGCAGGTTGCCGAAGCGAAGAGATATACACCGTCAGCGAGAACTGCGGCATTGTTGTCACAATCACAGGCAGTCTCTTCGGCTCTGGGGCCGTTGTGGGTGAGCTTGGAGTTTAAGATGTCGTAGGTCTTACGCTCTTTGTATTCCTGAGCCTTACCGTCGTTCCAGTTCTTAACGGGACGGTAGTAACCGGTGATACGGCTGTAAACCTCGGTCTCGCGTCCGCACTTGGGACAGGTGTACTGCTCGCCTGCGATGTAACCGTGGTCGGGACATACCGAGTAGGTCGGCGACAAGGTGTAGTAGGGCAGACGGTAGTTCTCGGCAATCTTGCGGATGAGGTCGGCCGCCGATTTCCAATCAGGCAGCTTCTCGCCGAGGAAAGCGTGGAAAACAGTACCCGAAGTATAGAGGGTCTGAAGCTCGTCCTGAATGTCGAGAGCGGTGAAGATATCGTCGGTGTAGCTCACGGGCAGGTGAGAAGAGTTGGTGTAATAAGGAGTCTCGCCGTCCGAAGCGCAGATGATATCGGGATAATACTTTCTGTCGTGCTTGGCAAGACGGAAAGAGGTCGATTCTGCGGGGGTTGCTTCGAGGTTATAAAGGTCACCGTACATTTCCTGATAGTCGGAAAGTCTCTCACGCATATGGTTGAGAACAGCTTTGGTGAACTCCTGAGTCTCGGTGGTGGTCATATCCTTTCTTAACCACTTGGCGTTAAGACCGGCTTCGTTCATACCGACAAGACCGATGGTCGAGAAGTGGTTGTTGAAGGTGCCGAGGTAACGCTTGGTGTAAGGATAAAGGCCCTCTTCCAAAAGCTTGGTGATAACGGTACGCTTGATCTTCAAGGAACGTGCCGCGATGTCGAGCATACGGTCGAGGCGCTTGTAGAAGTCAGCCTCATCCTCGGCAAGATAAGCGATTCTCGGCATATTGATGGTGACAACACCGACCGAACCGGTCGACTCACCGCTACCGAAGAAACCGCCCGACTTCTTGCGGAGTTCTCTGAGGTCAAGACGGAGACGGCAACACATCGAACGAACGTCCGAAGGCTCCATATCACTGTTGACGTAGTTGGAGAAGTAAGGAGTGCCGTACTTCGAGGTCATCTCAAAGAGAAGCTTGTTGTTCTCGGTCTCGGACCAGTCGAAGTCACGGGTGATGGAATAGGTGGGAATGGGATACTGGAAGCCACGGCCGTTAGCATCGCCTTCGATCATAACCTCGATGAATGCCTTGTTGACCATATCCATTTCTTTTTTACAGTCGCCGTATTTGAAGTCCATACGCTTGCCGCCGACGATGGCATATTCGTCCTCAAGGTCGTGAGGAACGGTCCAGTCGAGGGTGATGTTGGTGAACGGAGACTGAGTGCCCCAACGGGAAGGAGTATTTACACCGTAAATGAAGGACTCAATGCACTTCTTGACGGCATCGTAGCTCAAATTGTCAACCTTTACAAACGGAGCAAGATAGGTGTCAAACGACGAGAATGCCTGAGCGCCTGCCCACTCGTTCTGCATAATGCCGAGGAAGTTGACCATCTGGTTGCAAAGGGTTGCAAGGTGCTTTGCGGGGGCAGAGGTGATCTTGCCGCCTACACCGCCCAAGCCTTCTTCGATAAGCTGCTTTAACGACCAACCTGCACAGTAACCGGTCAGCATCGAAAGGTCGTGAATGTGAATGTCAGCATTCTTGTGTGCCTTGGCGATCTCGTCGTCATAAACCTCGCTCAACCAATAGTTAGCGGTAATGGCACCCGAGTTGGAAAGGATAAGTCCACCGACCGAATAGGTAACGGTAGAGTTTTCCTTTACACGCCAGTCAATGCTCTTGACGTACTGGTCGACGATCTCTTTATAGTCGAGAATGGTCGACTTCATATTACGCAATTTTTCACGCTGACGGCGATAGAGAATGTAAGCCTTGGCAACGTCGGCGTAACCTGCCTGAACAAGTACGGTTTCAACGCTGTCCTGAATATCTTCAACGGCAACGATACCGTCTTCGATCTTGGGCTCGAAGTCAGAGGTGACCTTCAAGGCCAGGAAGTCAACGATATTGTCGTTGTACTGACGCTCACACGCTTCAAATGCTTTTTTGATAGCTTCGGAAATCTTAGCGATGTCAAAATCTACTACTTTTCCGTCTCGTTTGTTTACACGATACATTTTTCTACTCCCCATTTCATAAAATTAATTTTGTATTTATTTCAACCCCGAATCTCTGCTTCGGGAATATTTGACCTGACTGCTTCAAGTATTTCCTGCATCTCGGTATCATTAAAAGCACAGCAACCGTCTGATAAAAGGTTGCCCGAATCGACAAACTTTTGCAGGTAATACTTTTTTGTGCCTTTTATCCATTCGGAAATTTCTTTGAAATCATCGACCGTGTGGATGTTTTTGACGACGGTGGTGCGAAATTCAAAATCAACGTTGCCGTTTTTCAAAATATCGACACTTGAGTTTATCTTTTCAATATCTATATCAAAACCGACGGCTTTGTGGTAATTATTTTGAGAACTCTTAATATCCATCGCGACGTAGTCGAGAAGTCCTTTGTCAATAAGGTCTTGCAGTCGCCGTGGCAAATAGCCGTTGGTATCCAACTTTACTTTGTAACCCAAAGCTTTGATTTTTCTTATGTAGTCTTCAAGATCGGGTTGAAGGGTGGGTTCACCGCCCGTGATACAGACCGCATCAAGTATGCCGCGACGCTTGTTTAAGTATTCCAAAACTTCGTCGGCCTGCGATTTGGCTTCACAAGGGGAATTGACCAACCCTGCGTTGTGGCAGAAGGGACAGTGCAGATTGCAGCCGCCCGTAAAGACGGTACAGGCCATATGCTTAGGATAGTCCAACAACGTGAGTTTCTGAAAGCCTTGTATGTTCATTTTATCGTCTCCAAACGCTTTTGAGGATGACGTTGCACCGAAATCGCGGCTTCGGTGCAGTATCTAGTTTAGCATATATATTGGCGCTTGTCAATAGGTAAAACACAATATCTTGTGTTTATACAAAAAGTATATAACAATGTCGCAAAAAACGACTTTTTGCGCGGAAGGCACCTGCAAAAGGTGCATTTTTATTCATTATATATACAACTCCAAAATAAAAACACCGCTTATCAGAGGGATAAACGGTGTTTCGGAATGAAAGTTTATAAATTAAAATTTATAATATTATTTTTTCTTGGGGGCCTTGATCTTATTGAGTTTGGCGTTGAGTTCAAGAAGTTCTTCTTTGGTGAACTTAACGTCCATCATACCGCCCATAAGGGTGAAGAGACGAAGTACGGTAAAGCCGCCCATCATACTCATCATTTCAGGACCGACTTCAAAGCCGCCTGCCTTGATCTTACCGTCTTTTTTGTCTTTGCCCTTGCCGCCCATCAGTTTGCCGACAAGTCCCATAAAGAGCATCTTGCCCTGAAGGGTGGCGATAACGTCGCTCATCTTATCATTCAGCGAGAGGTAGCCCTCGGGTGCGTCGATATCAAACCAGTTGAGAACGGCACCCTTTTCAACGAGACGGTAAGCCTCGTTGAAGGTGTCGACCTTGCGGATGGTACCGCAGTCAACAAAATCACCTGCAACTGCTTTAAGCTCGGTAACGCCTTCGTTCTTGACCTCGAAATAGAAGAAGTGGTCTTCGGCTGTTTTTTTACCGACCGATACGCCGTTGGCGAAAAGCTCGACCTCGGGGAGGTTGGAGTAAACGGTCACCTTGGTAACGTCCTCAACGCGGTCAACGTAGCGTTTGCCACAGAGGTGTACGAACGGGTCGTCCGATAACCAGGCTTTGTATGCGTAGAAAGCATCCTTTTTGTATTTACGGTCGAAGGTTACGAGACCCTTGTGGTTTTGTCCGTTTTCGCCGCCCTCGTTACGTGCGTCGGCACCGAAGTCAAACATATTCCATACGTGGGTTGCCCACATATACTTACGTGAGAAGAACTGCTTGATGAGTTCTTCGTGGTAGTATGCCTGGTATTCCTCGGTGTAGTCGCCCTGCTTGGGTTCGCTGGTATGCCAGTTGAGTGCTTCACAGCCATACTCCGAACAACCGATGGGAATATTGGGATGGGTCTTGTGGAACTTATCGAACCAGGGACCGTTCATATCGGTCTCACCGCCGTACCAACCGAAGTAGTGGTTGTAGGAAACGACGTCGGGAATCTGCAAATAAGGATCATTGATCTTGCACATCGAAACGGCCGCAATGGTCGTAAGACGGGTCTTATCCATTTCGTGGCAGAGGTCGTTAAGGATTCTGTGGTTTTCGAGAAGGTCATCGTCTGAACCGCCGATACCGATCTCGTTGGAAAGACCCCAAACGACGATGGAAGCGTGGTTGTAGTTCTGCGAGATGAGCTCCTTCATCTGAGAAATTGTGTTTTCACGGGCGGTGGGCATATGCTTGGAAATATAAGGAATCTCGGCCCAGATAACAAGACCCTTTTCGTCACACAGATCATAGAAATACTGATCGTGCTGATAGTGAGCAAGACGTATGGTGGTTGCACCGACCTCGCAGATAAGGTCGATATCCTCTTCGTGGTGCTCGGGTAACAGAGCATTACCGAAGCCCCATCTGTCCTGATGGCGGGAGACACCGCGCAAGGGGTATTCTTCGCCGTTAAGGATGAATCCGTTTTCGGGGTCGATCTTAAAGGTGCGGCATCCGAAACGGTTGCATATATTGTCGATGACCTCACCGTTTTCTTTAAGCTCGACCTCACAGCAGTAGAGATAGGGGTCTTTTCTGCCGTGCCAGAGGTGAACGTTCTCAATATCGAGAACGACCTTGAGGTCACTCGTCTCGGTGAAGGTTACAACGTTTTCGTCCTTATCATATATGGTGTAAACAAGGGTTTGTCCCTCTTTAAGGTTGGTGACGAAGGTCTCAACCTCAACCTTGGCATTCTTTTCGATGACGGTCGGGGTGATTTTAAGACCGGGTGCGCCGTAGTAATCGAGATCGAAATGCGAGTGATTTACACAGATGAGATTGACGTTACGGTAAAGACCACCGTAGAAGGTGAAGTCGGCCATCTGAGGATAAACCGTTTCGTTGGCCGAGTTGTCAACGGCAACGACCAGCAGATTGGCGGCATCCAGATGCTCGGTAATGTTGACACGCCAGGTAGAATAACCGCCGTCGTGATGTGCCAACGCCTTGCCGTTCAGATAAACGTCGGCCGAGGAGTTGGCGCCGCGAAATTCGAGATAATACTCGTCGGCTTCGGGAAGGTCCATTTTTTTGAGGGTCTTTGCATAGTAACCCGTTCCGCGGAAATAGTCGTTATCGCCGTCCTGACCGTCGATAGCGTTCCATGAGTGGGGAAGGTTGACAAAGTTCCAATCACAAGGCATTGCGGCAGGAATTTCGGTTGCCTGCTTGGTAAACGCCCATTTTCTGTTGAGACTGATGATATTTCTCATATTTTTCCTCCGTGAAAGATTTATGAAATTATTATACACTAAAAGTAATTCCGAATGTTAAACTATTTGTTAATTTCAAAAAATGTCCGACTGCATTCGGCAATCGGACATTTTGAATTGTCGTTTTATTCTTCGACGTCGCGTCCGAGATCAGCGTTCATTTTAGCCAAGGTCTTCTTATCGAGGTTATAAACGAGTCCGAGACCGATGAATTGAAGGATAGCCGAGAAGAGGAAGGTTGCGGCGACGATGTAACGCATATTGATGGCAACCTCCAGAGCCTGGTTACCTTCGTTTGCGCCAACGTAACCGAAAGCGATCATAATAACGAGAACCAAAGAGGGGCCGATGCCCTGTGCTAATTTACGGAAGAAGGAGTGCAACGAATAAACGGTGCCCTCTTCTCTGGTGCCGAACTTCCATTCGTTGTAGTCGATAGCGTCACCCATCATTGCCCAGGAAACGGTGGAATAGATGCCGAGACCGAGTGAGTAGATGAGCTGGAATACAATGTAAAGGGTAAGGTCGAGCTTGGTGTTGTTGGGAGTAACGATAAAGAGACCGAGACCCGCGATTATCGAGCAGATCGAACCGAATGTTGCAAGTTCTTTCTTACCGAATTTGGCAACACACTTACGTGCCAGAGGAGTGAAAACAACAATGGGGATCATAGCAAAAAGCTGAACGATACCCGAGATCTTAACATTGTTATAGTAAGACTGGAAGATAACGGTGACAGCGGTGGTAGCACCCTGCATACCGATAAACATACCCATTGCGGCAACGGTGGCACCGACGGCGGGACGGTTTTTCAAGAAGTTTACGAAAGCCTTGAAAACGTTGAACTTGGGAGCCTCTTCATTGAGGTTGACGTTGGTTTCGACGCGTATCTCGGTATTTTTGATCATAAACTGGAAGCAGATGAAGCCGAGAACACCCATAATGAGTGCTGCGATGAAAACGCGCTCGCCGATGAGGTTGTCGTTTTCGTCATACATAATGAAGGGAAGAATGACCATGGGCAACATATTGCCGAAGATGGAGCCGACCGAGCGCCATGCAGAAAGTGATGCACGGTCCTTAACGTCATCCGAGATAAGCGAAAGCAACGAGCCGTAAGGAACGTTGGCTACGGTGTAGAAGGCATCCCATACGACGTAGCCTGCGATAAAGATAATCGCCTTGGCCCAGGTAGGAGCATTGGGGAAGGGAAGGAAGCAGCATGCACCGCCTACGATAAGACCTAAAGAACCTGCCCATATATAAGCCAAGAACTTGTTTCTCTTGTAGGTGCGACGGTCTGCGTCGATGATGGAACCGATCAACGGGTCGTTGATGGCATCCCATACCTGAACAACGATGAGCAGGAGAGCATACCAGAGGTCCATACCCATAAACTGTGTCCAGAAAATAGACATTGTGCCTTTGAGGGCAAAACTCATGTTACAGCCGAGGTCGCCGGCTGCGTAAGAGACGCTGTCACGAAGACCGAACTGACGGTGTCCGTTAGCGTCTAACTTAACGGGCTTTTTTGCCATAGTGATTTCCTCATTTCTGTTTATTTTGATAACAGGCGCTTTACACCCTTTAACTATCCATTACAGTATAAAACAAAACAACGTTTTAGGTGAGTAAAATTTTAATATAAATTTGTAATATTTTAATATTTTGTCTAAAATAATAGTTGCAATTGACTAAAATTTATGCTAAATTGTGATTGGTAATTAATGTTATTGTTAAATTTTTACAATAGAGGGACAATATGTTCAACGAAAACGAGTACGGACTTTTATGTGACCTTTTGAAAAAGAAAAGAACGCAGGTCGTGGCGGTGCCTCCGACCTGCGCTTTGATCGAACTTATTGATGAGAACAACCGACCGTTGTTTAAAAACGCTTTGGCAATGGGGAGGACTATTGCCGAAGTTTTGGGCGAAGTCAAGCCGAGAAGCGTTTATCTGCTTCAGGACACGTTGGGTCTTTCGTATATTGTTTTCCGTTTGCCGATTGACGGAATAAGCAGTTTGTCGGTCATAGGGCCGTTTTTATACAAAGCACATAGTACCGACCGTATTTTAGAGATAAGCGAGCAAAACGGACTTTTTCCCAATCATCAAAGACTTATAAACGAGTTTTATGTTTCGATTCCCGTCTTACCCGAGAGTAGTTCACTGTTTTTGCTTATTGACTCGTTTCTTGAACGTATGTGGGGCAAGGAATATGAAATTATAAATATATACTGCGATGATGTGCAACGTGAAGGGACGGTATCGGTGCAATATTCCGCAAATGACCTTGACGATACCTTTATTGATATGAAAAATATGGAACGCAGGTATTCGCTTGAAAACGAAATTATGGACGCCGTGGCCTTGGGCTCGGAGCATATGGTTAACCGAATATTTGCCTCGTTTTCGGACAGCACGTTTGAAAAGCGTATAGATGATCCTTTGAGAAATACGAAAAACTACTGTATTATAATGAATACGTTGTTGAGAAAGGCCGCCGAGCGAGGGGGCGTTCATCCGTTGTATCTTGACCGAACCTCGTCGCAGTTTGCCGTGGAGATTGAAAAATTGTCGTCGGTTGAAAGGGTGGCCGAGCTTATGGCCGATATGTTTCGCTCATACTGCCGATTGGTTCAGAAAAGCTCCTTGAAGAATTATTCTGCCGTTGTCAAGAAGGCGGTTATGGCCATTGAGGCCGATCCGTCGGCCGAGTTGGGACTAAGTCAGTTAGCATCAAGGCTTAATATAAGCAACGAGTATTTAAGTTCGGTCTTTAAAAAGGAAACAGGCAAGACGGTGACGCAGTATATCCGTGAGCGACGGCTTAAATATGCCGCGCATCTGCTCAAATATACCAATTTGCAGGTTCAGACGGTGGCACTTCATTGCGGCTTTTTAGACGTGCAGTATTTTTCAAAGCTATTCAAAGTATACAGCGGTCTTACACCGACCGAGTTCCGTGAAAAGGAAAGATAAAAAACATCCGTGAGCACCTTTAGTGGCTCACGGATGTTTCTTATGTCGGAGAAGTTTAACAGTTTTTGTATTTGTTGTATTTTTCAATATCTATTTTGCCTTCGGCCAACATTTCTTCGACCCAGAATTGTAACGTTTCGACCGTGACCGAGATTTTTTCGAGTTCATTTTGAATAAAAACAAAATCTTTAATTTCTTCATCGTCAATGATGCCGTCGGCCGATATATCTATAAGTTGTTCTTTGCGTTTCTGAAGGGAGTTCAGTAACGACAGAGTTTCCATAACGATGCGGGTGAGGTCTTTGACCTTGATTTCGGGCACATACTTTTGCCCGATGGGACATTCGTTGGAGCAGTAGTGGTTGCAGAGCGTCGGCTCACCGTATATTTCGGACAACAACAGAACTTCGTCGGGCGTGATGTCGAATCGTCCGTTCTCAATGCGCTCGAGGCGGTCGCGTTGAATAGGTTTGCCGATTTTTAATGACTTTTCACAAGCCTCTTCGCGCGTGAGACCAAGGTGGGTTCGTGTTTCTTTGTATATTGTATCCTTTGTGTTGCTCATTTTTATATCCTCATAAAACGTTTTCTATATACTACCATATAATTTATAATAATACAACAATTTATTATTGCACAACGGAACATAAAATGATAAAATAGACGTACAGTTGTAAGAGGGAAAGGCAATACTAATGAAATTTGACGGAATACTGTTTTGTACCGATCTTGACGGTACGCTTTTTAACAGTCAACGCATTGTATCTAAGGAGAACAAAGACGCGATCGAGTATTTCAAAGCCGAAGGCGGAAGGTTTACTTTTATAACGGGACGACCGCCTGTAATTTCACGTGAGGTTTATGAAGCAGTTGAACCTAATGCACCGATCGGTTGCTTTAACGGCGGCGGTATTTACGATTTTACCACCGAGCAGCTTTTGTGGTCGGTCACGTTGCCGAAAGAGGCCGACGAGTTGGTTGCCGTGATCGACCGTGAGGTTCCCGAAGTGGGCTTTCAGTATAATTATTCCAAGGGAATCTATTTTTGTAAAGAAAACGGGGCAATGGAACGGTTCAGAGAATTCACGGGTGCTGCCAATGTTTTTATGCCTTATACCGAGATCGCAGAGCCGATTATAAAGGTTGTTTTCGGTGATATGAATGTCGAAAATATCGAAAAGACGGAATGCCTTTTAAGAGGTCACGAGAAGGCCGCCACCTTTGATTTTATACGCTCTGAGGAAACGTTGTTCGAGATATTGCCGAAGGGTGTGAGCAAGGGTGCGTTGCTTTTAAAACTTGCTGAAATTCTGAATATTGAGCCCTCCAAGACGATAGCGGTCGGGGATTATAACAACGATATTTCTATGGTCAAGGCGGCAGGGGTTGGCTATGCTGTCGAAAATGCCGTACCCGAACTGAAAGCCGTTGCCGACCGTGTGACCATTTCGAATGATGGGCACGCAATTGCTAAAATTGTTGATGAACTCGACCGAGGCATTATCAAGTTATAGTTTTTATGCAGTTTTGGAATATTTCCACTTGTAAACAAGCGGTCAGTGTGGTAAATTTATATTATACTGTTGGTTAATATACCTTTGGGGGTAAATATATGATAAAAGTTTGTTTGGAGTTTGACGCATTCTGGATACTGACACGTCAGGATGATGATGCGTTGCCGGTTGATAAGTTTATGTCGGCTATCGCTGACACGTACCAAATTGAATTGTTGGATACAGGATTTACCGAGTGTGCGTTCATTATTAAAAACGATGATGCCAACTGTGAAAACGTGCTTAAGAAAATCACCGATATGATTATGGGCATGTATCCGTTGAAGAGTCTGAGCGAAGCGGTCAAGGTTACGGTTACGGATTACAACGACGAGATGGATGACGCCAAATTACAAAAGCAAAAAGAAGTTGAAAAAACACTTCAGAAAATCAATCAGCTTGTCGGCGCCGAAGAGTTTAAGGCTCTTGCCAATGAGATTGTCAAGGTTGCTCCCGGTCTCATCAAGTATAATGCCGTCGACTCCTTTACTCATCAGTGCTATCTGTTTTCAATTAACGAGGGATACGGCGTTTCGACCTATTTGAAGTTGTTTGCCGAACTTGTTGATAAGCTTGAGTTGGTGACCTTGGCAACCGATTATGCCATTGCCGAAAAGAAGGTAGTATATCCTCAGGGCAGAGAGCCGAGCAATCCGTTTGGTGACGTTTACAATGAATTGTTGAGAAGAAGAGGCGAGGCCGCAAGGATCGTTTGCATCGATATAAGCGAGTGGATGTCCAAACTGAACGAAAAAAGGTTCAGAGACTTTTTGAGCATTGTATCGCGTCATCTTGGTAACAGTATCATTATATTTAAGGTGCCGTTTGTTGAACACGAGGTATTGAAAGGTATCAAGCGTTCTATCGAGGATATTTTGTGTGTCCGTGATATTTCGTTTGTTCCGTTTGACACGGATGAGCTTCGTGAGTGCGCCGTCGACATTTTTGATAAAAAAGGCTTTAAGGTCCATGACGACGTGTGGCCTTTGTTCGATGCCAAGGTGACTGAAGAAAAGAACGACGGAAGGTTTTACGGCATAAATACCATAAACAAGATCGTTCGTGAAATGATATACTGCAAGACCCTTGACAATGCCGTCAACGGTATAGATGATACCGAGCTTAAGGCTTCGGAACTTTCTTCGTTGGTGAAGTTGTCCGAGGGTGATAACCGCCCCGGATTGGAACTGCTTGACGAGTATATCGGTATGCAGGAGGTAAAGGCAAGGGTAGAGGAGATCGTTGCACAAATTGAGGTCGCAACCAAGAATCAAAGCCTTGGCGCACCTTGTATACATATGCGATTTGTCGGTAACCCCGGTACGGGTAAGACCACAGTTGCAAGGTTGGTCGGCAAGGTGCTTAAAGAAAAGGGTATTTTGCGTAACGGTAATTTCTTCGAATATACGGGACGTGATTTCTGCGGTCAGTTTATAGGTGAGACCGCGCCCAAGACGGCCGGTATTTGCCGTGATGCTTACGGTTCGGTTCTGTTTATCGATGAGGCTTATTCGCTTTATCGCGGTGGTCACGATTCCAAGGATTTCGGTCGTGAGGCTATCGAAACACTCATTGCCGAAATGGAGAACCACAGAAGCGATCTCGTTGTTATAATGGCGGGTTATCCCGAGGAAATGAAAACTTTGATGGGTGCTAACCCCGGTCTTGAGAGCCGTATGCCTTATATTGTTGAGTTCCCCAACTACACAAGGGAGCAGTTGTTTGACATATTTATGCTTATGGTCAATAAGACCTTTAAGTGTGGCGAGGGCTTCGAAGAGGCGGCCAAAACGTATTTTGACGAGTTGCCTGACGACGTTGTGCTTTCGAAGGAATTCAGCAATGCACGTTTTGTACGTAACCTGTTTGAGAGAACCTGGGGCAAGGCGGTTTTGCGTTGCCAGTTGAGCAAGCAGGAATGTACGATGTTGACCAAGGAGGACTTCTTACTGTCGAGTTCGGAGAAGGAGTTCAAGAAAATTATGAGTAAACCCAAGAGAAGTCTTGGTTTTGTTTAAGGTGACGCGAGTAATCCGAATCTGTTTTTAAAAGGCGGATTTCCGCTCACCCATTGTTAAAATACTCGCCAATACATACAGTATTGGCTTTCGTTTGCCTCGGTTGACCGAAAATCCGCT
>JAGBXM010000018.1 GCA_017629275.1 Clostridia bacterium | reverse complement strand
TGAGCAGAAGAGTAGTCAAGCTCGTAGTGGGGCTTGTCGCCATCGAACTTGGACTCGTCCTCGATGCCGTAGTCGTTACACATCTTCTGGAATTCGCAGTTGCCCGAACGAACGCAAGAGAGACACTTTCTGTCGTGAGTAGAGAGCAAGAGCTCGAGAGTCATTTTTCTGGACTCGATAACTGCTTTGGAGTTGGTTCTTACTTCCATACCCTCGGTTACGGGGTATACACAGGAAGCAACGATTCTGAAGCCACGGCCTTCGTTAGCCTCAACAACACAGATACGGCAAGCGCCGATCTCGTTCATATCCTTCATAAAGCAGAGGGTGGGAATCTCAATACCGACTTCACGGGCTGCCTCAAGAATGGTAGTACCGGCAGGTACGGAGACATCCATACCGTTGATTTTCAAATTTATCATCTTAGCCATTGTATGTATCCTCCTTAACCTTTAATAATTGCCTTGAACTTACAGGTACCAACACAAGCGCCACACTTTACGCACTTATCAGCGTCAATTGCAAGAGCAGGAAGCTTCTTGCCGGGTGCGGTGTAGTCGGTCTTGTAGATTGCGCCTGCGGGACAAGCCTTAGCACACATTCCGCAACCGAAGCACTTGTCGGCGATGATGGAGTAGGTAAGAAGATCCTTACATACGCCTGCGGGGCACTTCTTGTCAACGATGTGAGCTACATACTCGTCACGGAAATAACGGAGAGTTGAAAGAACGGGGTTAGGAGCAGTCTGTCCGAGACCGCAGAGTGCGTTCTTCTTGATGTAGTAGCAGAGCTCTTCCATTCTGTCGAGATCCTCAAGTGTAGCTTTACCCTTGGTGATGTTGTCGAGCATTTCGAGAAGTCTCTTAGTACCGATACGGCAGGGAGTACACTTACCGCAGGACTCATCAACAGTAAACTCGAGGAAGAACTTAGCAATGTCGACCATACAACTGTCTTCGTCCATAACGATAAGACCGCCGGAGCCCATCATAGAGCCAATCTCAATGAGGTTGTCATAGTCGATGGGGGTGTCGATAAGGTGAGCAGGGATACATCCGCCGGAAGGACCGCCGGTCTGTGCTGCCTTGAACTTCTTGCCATCGGGAATGCCGCCGCCGATCTCTTCGATGATCTGACGGAGAGTGGTACCCATAGGAACTTCAACAAGGCCGGTGTTCTTGATCTTACCGCCAAGAGCAAATACCTTGGTACCCTTAGAACGCTCGGTACCCATGGAAGCAAACCAGTCAGCACCCTTCAAGATGATCTGAGGAATGTTTGCATAGGTTTCAACGTTGTTCAATACGGTGGGTTTGCCGAAAAGACCCTTTGCTGCAGGGAACGGAGGACGGGGACGGGGTTCGCCACGCTTACCCTCGATAGAGGTCATAAGAGCGGTTTCCTCACCGCAAACGAATGCGCCTGCACCAAGACGGATGTCCATATCGAAATCGAAGCCGGTGCCGAAGATGTCCTTACCCAAAAGGCCGTATTCACGAGCCTGATCGATAGCGATCTGGAGACGGCGAACAGCGATAGGATACTCTGCACGAACATAAACGAAGCCCTGGTTTGCGCCGATTGCATAACCTGCAATAGCCATAGCTTCAATCAAAGCATGGGGGTCACCTTCGAGAACCGAACGGTCCATAAATGCACCGGGGTCACCTTCGTCGGCGTTACATGCAACATACTTCTGGTCTGCATCGGGAACGAGGTTGCGAGCCAATTCCCACTTCTTACCGGTGGGGAATCCGCCGCCGCCACGACCACGAAGGCCGGAAGCCAAAATTTCCTTGATAACATCATCAGGAGTCATCTCGGTCAAAACCTTACCAAGTGCCTGATAACCGTCCATTGCGATATACTCGTCAATAACTTCGGGGTTGATAACACCACAGTTTCTAAGAGCAACACGCTTCTGCGAACGGTAGAAAGCGGTGTCATTAAGAGAAACATTCTCGATGGTCTCCTCAACATCACCTGTATCGGTGTAAACCAAACGCTCAACGGGACGGCCCTTCAAAAGATGCTCTGCAACGATTTCCTCAACATCCTTTTCCTCAACACGGCTGTAGAATGTTCCGTCGGGATAAACGATGACGACAGGACCGAGAGCACAAAGACCGAAACAACCGGTCTGTACAATCTTTACTTCCTCGGAAAGACCCTGAGCTACGATCTGCTCTTCAAATTTCTTCTGAATTGCAACGCTTCCCGAAGAGGTACATCCTGTACCGCCACAAATAAGAACTTGTGCACGAATCATAATTATACCTCCTAAATGTTATGCCTTGTAAGTATAGTCAGCGATGACCTTGCCGCCCTTGAGGTGCTTCTCGACAACCTCGGCTGCCTTTTCGGGGGTCATCTTTACATAGGTAACCTTGTCCTTGCCGTCCTCATAGATTTCGACAACGGGCTCGTACTGGCAAATGCCAATGCATCCGGTCTGAGTGACCGAAGCCTTATCGGAAAGGCCAGCCTTTGCTACTTCCTCAACAAAGGTGTTGAGAACGGGACGAGCACCTGCTGCGATACCGCAGGTAGCCATACCGACTACAACGCGGATTCCCTGTGAGCCTTCACGGATAACGACCTTGTCCTTCATTTTGTCTCTGATTGCTGCGAGTTCTGCCAATGATTTCATATTATCGTTTCCTTTCTGAAAAAATTTAACTAATCTATTCACCGTTGTACTGCTCGTTGAGGTTTTCCTTAATCCACATTATAACCTCAAGCGTGTTCAACGGTACGTCACCGAGCACCTCACGAAGCTCTCTTGTATCAAGACTTACCGTCTTGCCGCCGAATTGGTGGGTAAAGAGAAAATCAATGTGCGGATTGCACTGTATCAAGGTGACCACAGTGGCGTTGATATCTCCTAACGGAGTCATATCTATGTGGTTTTTAAAGAACGTTGCCGAAGTGGTGGTGCCGTGGGTGTCGGGATACTCGGATTCGTGCCTTGACACGATGGTAACCTCTCCCCCGGTCTGCTCGGCCGCAAGTTTTAACAGCGGAATGCCAAGTCCTACCTTTCGGGTCGTTCTGGTGGTGCAAAACGGATCGGTCACGTTGCGTAAAACCTCTTCGGTCATACCGCAACCGTCGTCCGAAATCGTCACCTTTATTACCTCATCATCTTCATTGATGGCGATGGAGGTCAACTTCGCTCCTGCTCTTACCGAATTTTCGGCAATGTCGAGTATGTTAAGCGATAATTCCTTCACTTTTCACACCTCAGGATCTCAAATAATCTTTTTCTAACAAGTTCGCTTGAATACGGCTCATCGTCGATCTCAATGGTGTCATCGGCATCCCGAATGTCCCAAAGATAATGCGCGTCGGAGCTCACAAGCGTTCTTTTACCGCAAAGTTCGGGATATTTTTCCGAATATTCCGAAATCTTGTCCTTGTCGTGAAACTCGGCACAAAGGAATCTCGGTGTTGGCGGAAAGTCACCCAACGTTGCGATTATACCGTTAGAGGTTCGGTCGACGTGTGCGGGATAGCACACACCGTTGAAGCTCTCGACCAGTTTAAGTACGTTGTCGATCGAAATATCGGTCGCGTTGGACAGAAGATTTTCATCGGTTCCGATGATGTTGTCCTCTTCGTCCATTATAAACTGGTCACCGAAAATATCGGTTCGGTTTTTTATTAAAATTCTGTGTTTTTCGATCTCCTCGCCGAAGGTAAGCGCCTCATCGAGCGTTTCAAACAGACACACCACGTGGATATCCTCGGCAGTAGTCAGTTCCATCCCCGCTATGGGAATGACACCGTTGGCCTTGGCCGCCTTGAAAAAGGCAGGACAGTTTTTGACGGTGTTGTGATCGGTCAGCGCCATTATCCCGATACCGGCTAACGTTGCCATTCCGGCGATGTTGGCAGGTGTCATATCGTTGTCGGCGCAGGGCGACAGGCAGGAGTGAATGTGAAAATCGTAGGTATAGCGGCTCATTTTAAAAATGAGGACAACTGAGAAGCCAGTTCGTAGGCGGTCTTTTCCGACGTCAGCACGTTGATACCCTTGGCCTCGGCAACGGCCTTGACGTTATCGTCAAGCTCGACGCCCTCGGCAAGAAGTATACACGCTGTATCGGCAAGTGAGGCAACGGCAACAATGTTGGAATTCGACATAATGGTTATCCAGACATCATCAGCCTTGGCTCTTCCCATGACCCAACTGAGAAGGTCACAGCAGTAGGCGCCGCGAATCTCACGATCACCGTCAGGCAGAGTCAAAACTGACAGTTCCATCTTCTCACAAAGTTCTTTGACCGTCATACCTGTCACTCCTCATTTTTGTTTTTGTTGCAGGACTTACATCCTTCCCTGGCCGTTCTTATGACACAGGCCTCGATCGAAGCCTGACCCTTGACGATATCCTCAGCCAAGGCACGGCAGGTCGGCGCACCGCACGAGCCGCAGTCGGTACCCGGCAGTTCTTCACGAAGGCGTTGAATATCGGCCATCATCCTCATGGACTCACCGATATTGTTGCTCAAGCGTGAAATAGGCTTGTAGGCAGGTGCCTCCTGGAAGAAGCAGTCGGACGGAACGTAGCGTTCATCCTCGTCCAAAAAGTTCTGCGAAACGGGTAAATAACGACGTAAAGAATGTAATCTTGCTTTGGCAATAAACGGATTTTCAACCGTCATAACGCCGCCGACACAACCGCCGGTACAGGCATTAAGTTCGATAAACTCAAGCTGCGGAATCATACCGTTTTCGATCTGATCCAGCATTTTTATGACGTTTTCAATACCGTCAGCCGCAAGGTACTTGTCGTTGAAAATGGCGGTGGCTTCCCCTCCCGAGGTTGCCCAACTGATACCGATAACACCCGAACGGGAGAACGGCATCGGTGTTATTTCACGCTTCATCGAGTTGATGAGCTGGAAATAAATATCACTGATGGATACCACCAGGTCAACGTTACTTTTATAATCTCCAAAGCCGTTTTTAACGTAACTTGCTTTGGCGGGACACGGGGATATAAA
Source organism: Clostridia bacterium (assembly GCA_017629275.1). Taxonomy (GTDB): domain Bacteria; phylum Bacillota; class Clostridia; order Oscillospirales; family Acutalibacteraceae; genus UMGS172. The sequence continues at coordinate 19,102 of JAGBXM010000018.1, read as the reverse complement.
GCAAACGCCGATATCCTCACGTGTTAATTCGGGATGTTCTTTCATTGCTCTCTCGACGGCCTTTTTGGCGGCTATCTCCATCGGAGGCAGCAGCGGCAAAAGATTATCCTTTAAATAAGGGAATCTCAAGGCTATCAGTCGTGCAATAACGGGACAGGCCGAACTGATGACCGGCTTTTTAATGCCCTCGGTCTTGAGCAGTAAACGTGTGTACTCCGAAACGATTTCGGCGGCCTGAGAGACCTCGTACACCTCGTCAAAGCCCATATCAAGAAGACCCTGCAGACAGTAATCAATATCGTCAAGCTCTTCAAACTGACCGTAAAGCGTGGGGGCCGGCAAGGCAATACGCCACTTGAACTTTTCCATATCGGAAAATTTATTACATTCGGCGCGTTTTGCCTTATTGGGACAAACTCTGATACACTCGCCGCAGTCGATACATCTGTCGGGGTTTATGACAGCACATCCGTCCTTGACCCTGATAGCCTCGGTCGGACAATGCCTTAAACAGGTCGTGCAGCCGGTGCATTTCTCTCTGTCAAGAGATACTGAATGTAAATATGTATTCATAGCGTTCCTTTTTGTCTCACTCAGAAATTGACCGTCATTGTGATCTTGGTGCCTTTTCCGAGTTGAGTCTCGATATTCATACTGTCGGTGTAGCGTTTCATATTAGGAAGACCCATACCTGCGCCAAAACCCAGAGACCTGATGTTGTCGGGTGCGGTCGAGAAACCTTCCTTCATGGCGAGTTCAATATTGGGAATACCGGGGCCGTTATCATCGAGAATAATCTCGACCTTGTCTTCGTAAACCACGACCTCGGCCACACCGCCGCCGGCGTGGATGACCATATTGATCTCACCCTCATACATAGCGATGGAAACTCTGCGAATGATTTCGGGTGATAAACCTAACTGACGCAGGTTTTTCTTAACCATAACCGATGCCTGACCGGCCGAGGTAAAGTTACCGCCCTGAACGTCAAATTTAAATTTTAAAGGCTCACTCATGATGCTCTCCGTTTCCGGTGAGGCCGCTCATATACAGTTTGCCGCAGGCTTCATACATACGCTTGGGTGAACACAGTAATGCAATGCCCATCTCGTTGGCAAGTTCCACCATTTCCTCGGTGGGGCGCTTGGAACGGACAAACACGATGCAAACCATATCCATCATTTCAGCGGTTCTGATAACCTGTGAATTGACAAGACCCGTGAGCAGAACACCTTGATCTTTAACATAGGCAAGGACATCACTCATCATATCGCTGCCGCAAGCCGAGTAGACCTCGTGATCGAGGAACTCCTCACCGCAGACGATTTCAGCATCCAGCAGTTCTTTTATCGCGCTAATTTTCATACTTGTATGACCCTTATCTGTAATGTAGGATTAGTCGGCGTATTTAGCCAGAATGTCATCAATATCGCTCTTTACGAGACGACCGTAAACATCCTCGTTAACGGTGAGAACAGGTGCAAGACCGCAAGCACCGATGCAACGGCAGGCCTCAAGCGAGAACTTACCGTCAGCGGTACACTCACCGGGCTGAATACCGAGAACCTCCGAAAGACGGTCGATAAGATCCTGAGCGCCCTTAACGTAGCAAGCAGTACCAAGGCAGACCGAAATGTTATACTTGCCCTTGGGAGAAAGCGCAAACTGTGCATAGAAGGTTGCGATACCGTAGACATCCTCTACCGATACGCCGACACCTTCAGCGATCATAGTCTGAACCTCAAGCGGCAAGTAGCCGTAGATTCCCTGTGCGTCCTGCATAATGGACATCAACGAGCCGGGAATATCCTTCTTAGCTTCGATGATTGCCTTAAGCTGGGCTTCCTGCTCGGGAGTACCGTTAAACGGTATAGAGCTGGCATGTTTCTTCATAAGCTTTTTTCCTCCTGAAATTAAAATGCATTACGGCAAAATGGGCAGTCGCAAAGGTGCAGACTGACTCACTCTGCATAACTGTTAAAATTATAACAGATAAATCACGAAAAGTCTACATTTTTATAGCATTTTTTCAAAGGAAATCGAGAATTTGTTAAAAAAATAACAAATCTTGCCCTTGAACCTTCAAAATTTTCGCACAATGCACTAATTTGAGGTTCTCCTTTTCCTGTATTGCCCTGCCGTCATCCCATAGACCTTTTTAAACTGCCGCGCAAAATAATACTGACTCGAATAACCGACCTGCTCGGCAATATTTGAAATTCTCAGATGCGTGTTGATCAACACCTCGCAGGCCGCCTCAAGACGCACCTTATTTATATAGTCGCAACACCTCATACCCGTATTTTTCCTGAAAAGCTTTGCGGCATAAGACGGAGAAATATGCACCTTTTCGGCAACGTCTCCCAAACTGATATTTCTTCTGTAATTTCCTTCTATAAACAACTTCATTCGGTTGAATACCTGATCAACCTCAGACGATGCCTCCTGCATAAGACTCAACTGTATGAGTATTTCTCTCATATAGTTATCCAACAATAATTTTTCATTGGGGCGTTGCCACATATCCAGCTCGGCGCAACGGTTCATTATCTTGTCCAAACGACTGTCACCCGTATGACGCGTCAAGGTTTTAACCTCTATAACCGCACGCTCGGCACTGTCAAAGGAATAGGCAAAATTCGCCAGTCCGTGTGAATGAGAAGCCTTTATTTTATATTGACTCAATTTGGGCTCGGTTTCTGCGACCGAAAAATAAAAATAGTAATATACGCAACCGCCGGACTCCAAAGGACGGTGATTCGAACCTTTCGGTATGACGAGCGTATCCCCTGCGAACATTTTATACTGTTGCTTTTCAAATTCAAACTCAAGGTCACCCTCGGCAAGATATATCAAAAGGAAATTGGTGTTTTTCCAGATATCGTGCCAGAAGCCTTGGGCCTGCTCGATACGTCCGAACCCGACCACCGACACGGGATTATTAAGATCGATATACAAATGGCTCACCCACCTTAAATTGGTTTGATCAAATTATATATCTTTCTTTACACCAAGTCAAGCGAGTGCAAATTTTTTGACACACAAAACATTATTTAAGGTTATTTTGGGCAATTTCCCCTTTTTTTAGCCGAATTTCAAAGCAGCAGGACAACACAGTGCAAAAAAATGCCGTATTGTGCATTTACACCTATCAGCCATTTATATATAATGAAAATATATAAATCCTATTAGGAGGTATCATTATGCCAAAAACCATCAACGGTGCCAAACTTGGCACATTTGCCATCACGCGGCCCCGCTTCAACTCCTCGTTTTTAACCTATCAGAAAATTGAGCAACTGGCCAAACGTTGCGGCTTCAGAATGCTTGAGGATACGGTACACAAACCGCGTGAATACGAGATAATCGTCGGCAACTGTCAGCGCGAAGGCGTAAAAAAATTCGATGACCGCGATGCTTTCGAGGTACGCATCGAGGGCAAAAAGGTGTTTATTAACGGCGGCAGCCATCCTGCCACCACCATTGCAATTTACGAATTTCAAAGAATCCTTCGCGAAAAAGAAGAATTCACCGATGCCGACAGTTTGACCGGTTCTTATGCCGAAACCGTAAAGAATTACGATGATGCAACCTTCTACAAGCCCGTTTTCTTTGACGATTTTGATGATATTGAGGGCGACCATGTAAGTCCTAACGGCATCGACACAACCAAGTGGAATCTCAGAGGCGGTGACGGTCACTCAAGCTGGAGTGCCGAGGGACATAACGGCGCACGCTGTGACCGTTCTTTAGACCCGAACAGAGTCTACGTTAAGGATAGTTGCTTCCAGGTCCACCCTTATTATGATGCCGAGAAAAATGTTCATTATGGCGGATTTTTGGAGTCCAACGGCAAAATGAAATTCACCTACGGTTACGTTGAGATAAGCGCCAAAATACCGCACGGCGACGGCTTCTGGACTGCCCTTTGGCTCCGTTGCAACGACCGAAGCGGCCGCGTCCGTCCCGAGATCGACGTTAATGAGTGCTTCGGTAACGGCTGTGGCGTCAACGCCAACCTTCACACCTGGCCGGGTGAGGAAGCCGAGCAGTACGGCATCACCCACACACAGTTGAACCGTCAGGACTATTTCGAGCGACTTCATTGGTGTCCCGATGATAAAAGCTTCCACGACGATTTCCACACCTTCGGTGTTTTGTGGACCCACGACGTCGCCTGGTTCACCTGTGACGGTGTCCCCTACTTCAAATACACTATGGGCGATAAGGAGACCGACTTCGAGTGCTTCGGCAAAAGAGTCTGGATCGTAATTTCCGAGGCGGTCGGCTTCCACCACGTAAAAGACCCCCTCAACAACACCCCCGAACAATGGGAAAACGACAGTGCATACTATGTTGACTGGTGCTATCTGTATCAGATCAAGGACGGTCAACAGATAATTGAGTTTGCCGAAAAGGAGCAGAACAAATGAAAAAACTCTCTTTAATTCTTTGCCTCGCTTTATTGGTGACTATGTTCGCAGGTTGCGGCGGTAAGGGTGACGGCAAAGACAACGCAGATGCCGTAAACGACGGCATTTTCTCAACCGCCACCGTCAACTATAAAAATGACGAAGGCAAAGCCAATTTTTCGGTCGTTCGCGCAGGAAATTCTTCCGAAGAATCGACCGCGGCGGCAATGTTGATCTTCAAACAGTTCAAAAAACAACAAGGTCTTAACATTAAAAACATTACCGACTCTAACGACGGTGCCGACAATTATGAAATTCTTATCGGCGACACCAACCGACCCGAATCGGCCCAGGTCAAGCAGTGGCTCGAGGCCAACTCAGACAATCGTCACCTCGACTATGTTATTGCAACGGCCGGCAAAAAGATCGTTATTCAAGCCATTTCGCAGGAAGGTATTACCCTCGCCTCACAGTATTTTGTTAAGAATTACCTCAAGGCCGACACCGTCAAGGGCGGTATAAAGTACGTCTACAAAACCGAAGGCAACTTCGAAAACCTCACCGTCAACGGTGTGCCGTTCGGTAAATTCGTTTTCGTCCGTCCCCATTATAATTCCTCATATATGACCTATGACCAGATCGAAAAACTAATTGAAGCGGTCTATCAGAAAACAGGCTACAAGCCCGTTATCAATGATGATACCGTAACCGAGGAAGCCGAATATGAGATTATTGTCGGCGATTGCGCACGTCCAAACGTTACCAAAATCGAGAACGATGACGAATATAAAGTAACCGTTTCAGGTAAAAAGATCTACGTCAACGGCGGCAATCACCCCGCCACCACCATCGCCGTTGCCGAACTTGCCAAAATAATCGCAGGCAAGAACGAGCTCACCGATGGCGACAGTTTTTCGGGCAGCTACTCGCAGACCGTCGGTTCTTACGACACCTCGACCTACTACACCCCGAAATTCTGGGATGATTTTAACATAACCACGGGCGACAATTACAACGCAAACGGTCTTGATACCACCAAGTGGAAATTGTCCGACAGTACAAGTGCAGGTCACAACGGTGCTACCTGCCGACGCGCTACCGACCCCGACCACGTATTCGTTGCCGACGGTCTCTTTCAGATACACCCCTATTATGACGAGAGTTCCAACACCTTCTACGGTGGTTTCCTTGAAACCGGCGGTAAGATGAATATGACCTACGGATATATCGAATACAGTGCCAAGATCCCTCACGGCCCCGGCTTCTGGACGGCTATTTGGCTTCGTTGCAACGACCGAAGCGGTTCTTCCCGCCCCGAGATCGATATCGCTGAAAGCTTCGGCAATTCCAAAACTTACGCATTTAACCTCCACACCTGGCCCGGCAAGGGTGAGGATGCAGTTGAACACACCTCACTTGACGGCGGTAAATATCCCGACAAAAAGAAGTATTGTCCCGATTACAAACAGTTTAGCGACGATTTCCACACCTTCGGTATGCTTTGGACCGACAAGGTCGCTTGGGCAACCTGCGACGGCACTCCGTTCTTTAAGTACAGTATGGGTGACAAGGAAACCGACGCATGGTGCTTCGGCAAACTGATGAAGATATGTATTTCCGAGGCCGTCGGCTTTGAACAATGTGAAGGCAACCCACTTGACGCATCCGAAGAAGTCTGGAACACCACCGCAAAATATTTTGTCGATTGGGTATATGTATATCAGATAGATGACGGCAAGCAGAGAATGGTATTCGACTCCGACACGATTTATTAAAATCAAATATGTAAAACACCCCAAACCAAACCAACGGTTGCGAACTTCGTTCGCAACCGTTGGTTTAATTTGTCACTTTACCTTTGTTTCAAAGATTCTTCGTCGTTGCACTCCTCAGAATGACAAACAATAGATTTTTCTGCCATTCTGAGCCGACACCGAAGGGTCTTAGTGAGAAATCTTAGCACGCGGGACGTCGAGGGCGCCGTCCCCTACAAACATTGATTTCCCACGTAGGGGCGAACCTGCGTGTTCGCCCGTCATTAAACCAATAAATTATATAACCTGTCATTCTGAGCGTTAGCGAAGAATCTTAAAAACCAGTTCCCCGCCCTTGTCATTCTGAGCGAAGCGAAGAATCTTTCCCCACCATCCTGTCATTCTTTGCTTCGCTCAGAATCTTTGCCTGACAAGAGCGCACTTAAGGCGCTCCCTATAAGATATAATTTGCGTATACACATTTTAGCGATTTTAAGCTCTGTGTATTGATAATTTAATTAATGTACAGTATAGTATAATATAACAAGACAATATGGGTCGCAGAGGAAAATCTGTGACCCATATTTTAATTTTGGCTATTTACAGACGTTTTATTTTAGTGTATACTAAATTCGATAAATTTATTTAAAGGAGTTATTTTATGAAAAAACTCGCATTATTGTTGTGCTTCGTTTTGCTTGTCACTATGTTCGCCGGTTGCGGCGGCAAGGGTAAGGACAAAGATGCAACGGGCAACACGGTCGGTGACGGTATTTTTTCGACCGAAACCGTAAACTTCAAGGACGAAAATAGTGAGGCCACTTATATTATTATTCGTTCAGACAACGCTTCGGCCGAAGTTTCGACCGCTGCACTGACGGTATTCCAGAAGTATAAGAAGGGATTGGGTGCTTCGCCCAAAAACCTTACCGACTCGACCGACGGTACCGATAAATATGAGATTCTTGTCGGTGATACCAACCGTCCTGAATCGGCCAAGGCCAAGCAGTATCTCAGTGAAAAGGTCGGCGGACGTCATCTTGACTACATCATTTGTTCCATTGGCAAGAAAATCGTTATTTACGGTGCAACCGATACCGCAACGACCAATGCCGCAACCTATTTCATCGAGAACTACCTCAAAGGCGACACCGTCTCAGGCGGTATCAAGTATACCTTTGCTACTGAAGGCAACTTTAAAGATGTTACCGTCAACGGCGTGGCACTCGGTAAGTACACTATTATCAGACCTCGTATAAACTCTTCGTTTATGACCTATTCCGAGACCGAAAAGTTCGTTGAAAAGGTTTTGGAATACACCGGTTATCAGATGTATATTAAGGACGATACCGTTACGGCCGAGACCGATTATGAGCTTATCATCGGCGATTGTGCACGTCCTGACGTTACCAAACTCGACATCCGCGACGAGTACAGAATCACCGTTTCGGGCAAGAAGATCTTCTTAAACGGCGGTAATCACGCTTCCGTCACTATGGCGGTTTCCGAGTTCACCAAGCTTATTCAGCAGAAGGGAACCTGGACCGATTCCGACAGCGTGATCGGTTCTTATGCCGAGGCAGTTAAAGCTTACGACAAGTCGACCTATTATACCCCCACATTCTGGGATGATTTTGATGATATTTCGGGTGACCACGTCAATGAAAACGGCCTTGATACCACCAAGTGGAAGTTGATCACGGCAGGTAAAAAGGGCTACGGCGGTTATAAGGCCGTTCGTGCTACCGACCCCGAACACGTATATGTTAAGGATGGTATGTTCCAGATACATCCTTACGTTGACCATGCTGCACAGACCTATTACGGCGGCTTTTTGCGTTCAGAAGGCCGTATGAAATTCACCTACGGTTATATCGAATACAGTGCAAAGATCCCCGACGGTCCCAGCTTCTGGACTGCACTTTGGCTCCGTTGTACCGACAAATCGGGCGCATCCCGTCCCGAAATCGACGTTGCCGAGTGCTTCGGTAATTCCAAGACATACTCGTTTAATCTTCATACCTGGCCGGGTGAGGATGCTGCCGAATTCGGTGTAGAACATACGTCACTTGATGGCGGTAAGTATCCCGACAAGAAGAAGGAATGTCCCGACGATAAGAAGTTTAACGATGACTTCCATACCTATGGTATGCTTTGGACCGATGAGGTTGCCTGGGCAACCTGTGACGGCACTCCGTTCTTTAAGTACAATATGGGTGACAAGGAAACCGACGCCGAGTGCTTCGGTAAATTGGCCGATATCTGCATTTCTTTGGCTTGCGGTTTTGAAGAAGTTCCCGGCGGAGCCAACCCCAACGATGCAGGTCCCGAGGTCTGGAATGATACCGGCATCTACTACGTAGACTGGGTAGGCGTATATCAGATCGAGGACACTAAACAGGTTATGGTTTTCGGCGAGGATGCCAACTAATTAAGAATCGGTTATGTTAAAAACAGCGGTTGCAAACCAAAAGGTCTGCAACCGCTGTTTTTAACATACAACAATATAACTTTTTGTATTTGGAATTTCAAGATTATAAATGTGTATACCATCATCTTACACACATTAAAAGCCTACCAACAGTTGTATCAAAGAGTTTTATTAGCAGTGATTTTTATCAACTCACAAGGAATGCGCCAATCCTTATAGCGGTGTCTTTTGAGTTCTCCGCTTTTTGGGAACTCACTTTAAGCTTCAATATATGTTCACCGTATTCAAGGTTGCAATCAAGTATTTTGTATCCTACACGGTCAAACGACAAGGCATATTCATCCCAAGTACGTACGGTTTGTATCTCACCGCCATCGATTGAGGCCTCCACATCACCGGAGTCGGAAGCAATCATAAAGTAAAGTCCAATTCGCTTACCCATAAATTTAAATGATAACTCTGCACCGGGCTCGGTTGCCTCAATATAACGAGGATAACGGTGACACAGGTCTTTATCAACCTTCGACCAACCATCACCAAGCTCGGCTTGGTAACAATCCATTATATGTGCCGACTCAAGTGTGTTTTTCGAGTCGAAAAACCTTTCGGGCAGTTGCTTTTTTAAAGGTGCAGAAATCTCCTTGGCCGATTGGAGCATTCTCTCAATATGATTTTTAACACATTCGGTATAAACAAGATAGCCGTCGTCGTTGGGGTGCACACAATCGGTTGTGTATTTCAACCAGTCGCCGCCGTCGTCTTTCACCTTGACTCGCAAAACCTCGCCCATTTCAATCACCGGCACTCCATAATAATGTGCCGCCAATTGCCGCCTGCACCTCGGTTATCTCACAGTTGGGATAGCTTTGGCGCAACCAAGCAGTTATTCTTGCTCGCTATGAGGTTTCGCTCGCTTTAGAAGCACCCGCTCCTTCGGTAATCGACCCACCAAAAAAACCAATCGTAAATTTATTATGGTTTTTCAATTTGAACAACGTATTTTCAAGCATTACTTGCCTCACTTGTACAAAGGACCGAAGTTTTCGCAGGCACGATAATCGGCTCCCTCTTTATCCATACCGAATGCGTTCCAAGCGGCAGGACGGAAGATTTTATCCTCGGGTACGTTGTGCATACAAACAGGGATTCGAAGCATCGAACAAAGCGTAATCAAATCGGCGCCGATGTGACCGTAACTGATAGCGCCGTGGTTGGCACCCCAGTTGTTCATCACGTCGTAGGCCGTTTTGAAGGCACCCTCACCTGTACAACGCGGCGCAAACCAGGTACAGGGCCAGGTATAGTCGGTACGCTTCCAAAGTGTGTCCGAAACGTCCTCGGGCAGATGTACTGTCCAACCCTCGGCAATCTGCACAACGGGACCCAAGCCTTTAACAAGATTTAAACGTATCATAGTTGCAGGCATTTGCGATTTTGTTTCAAAGCGCGAAGAATAACCGCCACCTCTGAAATAACCGAGGTCGGCATAGTTCCAGGTTGAATTTTTCAGCACAGCATCAATGTCCTTATCGGTCATATCGTACCAGCACTTCATCACGCCGTTGCCGTTTTCATCCTTTGCCTCACCGTTGGCATCAAGACAGCAGGCACCCGAGTTGATCAGGTGGATAATTCCGTCACTTTCCTTGGCCTTGCCCTCGATTTCATAACCCGTAACGCGTTTTATTGACTCGCCACTCCAATAGGTTCTGACGTCGGCAAACATCTGCGGACGGTTGGTAAGCAGTTTCATAAAGAGCATACCGAGTCCATTTAAAACATCGTTTTCGGTGGCAAGAATATACGGCTCCCTCGCACCGTTCCAGTCAAACGAGGTATTAAGAATTGCCTCGGGGAAATCGGCATTGGGATAAAAATCGGTCCACTGGCGCTGACCCTGGAAACCTGCGGCGATAGCATTGTGACCGACGGCCTCTTCCTCTGAGCCTTCGGGCAAATTATCGCAACCGTTCATCATTTCTTTAATTATGACCGCCATTTTTACGACAAATTCCCAATCCGCATCCTTTTCAGCTTTGGATTTCTGCAGGTTTTCAGGATTTTTATCAAAGCCCTCAATACATCTTTCCTTGGCCCACTTGAGTGCCTTTTCATATTCGTCGTGGTCGTAGATGCCCTCACTCATTCGGCGGATTATCTCGACCTCGTCAACCGACTCGACACGCATACCGAGATAATCCTCGATAAATGCAGTATCAATAATCGAGCCGCCGATACCCATACAGATCGAGCCTATCTGCAGGTATGATTTACCTCTCATAGTCGCAACGGCAACGGCGGCACGACCGAAGCGCAACAACTTTTCTTTGACGTCTTCAGGAATAGACGTGTCATCGCAATCCAAAACATCGTGACCGTAGATACCAAACGCGGGTGAGCCTTTTTGTGCGTGGGTTGCAAGCACCGATGCCAAGTACACCGCACCGGGGCGCTCGGTTCCGTTAAAGCCCCAAACACCCTTGATGGTGTCGCGCTCCATATCCATCGTCTCGGCACCGTAGCACCAACAGGGAGTCACAGTCAAGGTTACCGAAACGCCGCATTTTCTGAACTTTTCGGCACAGGCCGCCGCCTCGGCCACACGGCCGATGGTGGTATCGGCAATAACGACCTTGACGGGTTCTCCGTTAGAGTATCTGAGGTTTTCTTCAAACAGCTTAGCGGCACTTTTAGCCATATTCATGGTCTGCTCTTCCAAAGATTCTCTTACTTTAAGCGCACCTCGACGTCCGTCGATGGTAGGTCGGATTCCAATTACGGGATAATCCCCAATGTATCTGTTTTCTGCCATAATTCATTTCTCCTGATAATTATTATTGAAAATCTTTCCCATAACTTATTCAGCTTCAATCTTTGCCACACGCACAACAAGATTAGTGCCATAGGCAAAGGGTACGGTGTAGATGGTCGCACTATCCTCGGTCTGTTCAAACTTGGCCTCTTTGCCGTTGTCAAGCCAGGTAACCTTTTTGATTTTTTTAGGGAACACAAAGCGGTTGACGTGGTCACTGTCACGCTCCCACACGACAACGTTTCCGTCGCCGCCCATTCCAAGGTCAAAGCAGAACATATAATAATTGTCACCGTCTTTAAGAACAAAGTCATTCGGCTTGTCTTTGATGGCGATATCGGTCGGTCGAGGGTTGTATAAAGCCTCACCGTAAATTTTTGTCCACTTGCCGACAACCTTTAGTAACTCGGCATCCAACGGACGGATGTAGCCGTTCCCCATAGGCCCAACGTTAAGCAACATATTTGCACCATATTTGCGACAGGTGCAAACATCCCCGATAAGGGTCTCGGGTGATTTGTAAAGCAAATCATCCTCACCAAAGCCCCACACACAGCCCAAGGTCTGACACATTTCCGAAGCGATATATTTGGGCGAACCTGCCATATTTATCGGCTTCGGACGGCCACGCTCAAAGGTCACGCTGTCAAGCTCAATGTGACCGAGTTCGCCACGTGCGCCGAGTCCTGTATTATTGATAATCATGGCATCGGGCTGATACTTTCTTATCATTCCGTAAAGGGCATCCTCTTCCCAATCGGCCGTCTTTTTGTTCCACTTGCCGTCAAACCAAAAGCCGCCGATCTTACCGTAATTGGTGCAAAGTATCTCAACGCTTTTTCTCAAATATTTCAAGTATTCGGGGAAGTCGGTCTCATAATGAGGCTCACGCCAATCGAGAAGTGTGTGGTAAAAGAAAGGGATAATGTCAGCCTTGCGGCACTCATCGACAAACTCTCTGACCAAATCTCTTCCTGCCGCCGAATGCGGCGCATCATAGTCGTTCAGACCGCAGGTGTCGTACAGCGAAAAGCCATCGTGGTGACGGGTGGTAAGCGTTATGTATCGGCAACCCAAAACCTTGGCGGTTGCAACAAGCCGCTCTGCCCAATCAGGCTCAGGGTTGAATTTATTTTTAAGCGGCTCATAATCCTCGTGGGATATTTTGTGGATCCACTTTGCCCATTCGCCCTTGCCCAAAATACTGTAAAGTCCGAAATGCACAAACATTCCAAGTCCCAATTTTTCAAAATCCTTGATACGTTGTTCGATGATCATATTTTTCCCCCTTTATGCTTGACTTATATTTATAATTATAGTATCTTTTGTTTAGAAATGCTTGTATAATAGTTACCAAAACTATGACGATTTTCACTTTTTTGAGGTTTTTATGAAATATAGCGAACTTAATGAACAGAAAAAGCACGGCACCGACGGTTTTCCTTTTGAATATTACCACGTGTCCAAACACCATACGCAGTACGAAATGCCATTGCACTGGCATAAGGAATTTGAACTTGTCCACGTTGTAAACGGACGGTTGTCGCTTCACTTAAACGGCGTAGAATATCTGTTGAAATCGGGTGATATAATTGCCGTCAACAGAGGCGTATTGCATCGGGGACAACCCGAAGACTGTGTATACGATTGCGTTGTTTTTAGCCTCGATATGTTAAAATCTCCGTGTGATACCGTCAACCAACTGCTTTTACCTATAATATCGGGTCAAAAATGGATAAATGTGTTTTTGGAAGCCGACGATAGTATCCTTTACAAAACGGCTCTTGCGCTTTTCGGCACGGCACGTCAGAACACCGTTTATAAAGAACTTGACGTTACAGCAAAGCTGTTAGCGTTTTTGACCGAAGCTTACAAAGCCGACCTTGTCGGCAATCCCCAAAATGCCCGACGTGACCGCCGTTTGACGGGACTTTCCGAGTTCCTCGAGTGGCTCGAAAGTAATATGTGTGAGCGGTTGACCCTCGCCAAAATGGCACAGCATTTAGGATTAAACGAAAAATATTTCTGCCGTATTTTCCGTGAAGCGACCGGCAAGACCCCCATTGACCACCTCAATTTTATAAGAATAAATAACGCCTGTCACCTGCTCGTTCACGAGAATATGTCGGTCACCGAGGCGGCTATGCACAGCGGCTTTTCGGATTTGAGCTATTTCTCAAAAATATTCAAAAAATACAAAGGCACAGCCCCCAGCAATTGGCTGAAAAATCATCATAATTAAACAAAAAACGGACTGTCTGATTAACAACGTAAACCGCATAAGTATTCAATAAACTCGTAGGGGCGAACTGCGTTCGCCCCTACGGTCTGAATATTTATAAAGTTAAGTGTTTAATGAGACAGTCCCTTTAATTTATACTCTTATCGTCTCTCCCGATTTTACGCTGTGCACCTTTCCACCGGCCAAAAACCAAATTTCGGTATCGGTGGGATTAGAAACGATATGACCGTCGGCCGAGCATTCAAGCAGACTGAACTTCTCGGCATAGTCGAAAATCTCGTCATTGGTGGCGTACCAAATGTCGTCTTTATGTGATACAGCCTTCATAAAATCCTCAATGATGTACCAGTTATTGTCACCCTCAAAGGTGTAGGTGTGACCCCAAAGATAGAACAAAAACGGGTCTTCTTTCGGCGTGTCGGCTAAAAACTTTTCGGTCAACTCCATCAAATCGGGGTTACTGTGTGCGCAGGTAGGGTCAAGCGGCATTAAGCTCTTGGGGTATTTATAGCTTTTGGTAGCCTTGGCGGTGCGCATAAATTTAAGTCCGCACATTTTGCCCACCTTGATGGTGGTTTCATCATACGGGCCGTTAGGGATGGCGTGACCTGTGATAACCTTGCCGAAAAGCTTTTCTAACGCAATACGGTCGGACAAAATCTCTTGGGCAATTTCAGCCTCACTCGCATTAAGCAATGTCGGGTGATGTGCCGAATGGGTCGCAACACTGCAAATGGGATCAGAATATGTCGGCACGACGTCCTCGTCTATCATCGCGCGCCACACTTTTCCCTCAGGGTATTGGTGGTCGCGAGTGATAAACCTTGCGCTGTTGAGGTTAAAGGTGCCCTTTACGCCGTATTTTTTCATCAAAGCAATCATCGGGATGTCCTGCTGAACACCGTCATCGTAGCTCAAGGTGACGGCTTTACCCAAACCGCCGGGGAATCGCATATATTTCCTTACCATTGTGCCGTCCTCCTTATCGCTTTACCGTTTCGCCGGGGGCTATCGAGAATGCGTTGCCCCTGCGATCGCACAACCAAATTTCGGTCGATGTCGGGTTGTGGACTATCTCACCGTCGGCCGAGTATTGCAGACGTTTGAACGCACGGCAGTAACGGTAAATTTCCATATTGGTGGCGTACCAAACGTCGTCGTGACCCGAAACCTTCTCGCAAATTTGTTCCATTCTGTCCCAATCGTTTCGCTGGTTAAACTCATAAGAATGACCCCAAACGTAGAACAGCCACGGATTTTCTTTGGCACCGGGTTTTTCGTTCAAAAACTTGTCGGCAAGATTAAATATTTCGGAGTTGATGTGGTGGCAGGTAGGGTGCCACGTGAGCCACTCGGTCGGCAAATCAAAGTTCAATGTGCTTTTGACCGAGCGTGAGTAGTAGATGCCTGCCATTCTGCAAACGTCCAAAACTGTATTTGAATAGGTGCCGAACGGATAAGCCATTCCGTGCACCTCGCACCCGAAAAGCGATTCCAATTTCAAGCGATCGGTCACAATCTCACGAAGTGCAACTGCAGGGTCACACTTTTCGAGGAACGGGTGGGTATAAGTATGGCAGGCAACCTCAAAATCAGGGTCGGCATAAAGCTCTTTGGCCTCGTCCTCGGACAGTTTTCTTGCATTTTTACCCTGTTCTCCAGTCAAAAGGCCGCCATTAAGGTTAAACGTGCCTTTAAGTCCGTTTTTCTTGAATATCTCAATAAGACGAATGTCGGCATCAACGCCGTCATCATAGCTGAAGGTCAAAGCCTTGACCTTGCCGTCCGGGAAAATCATCTTATAATAACTCATAAAACCTGCTCCTTAATATGGATTAAAACTCACCACGGCGCTTCATTTCGGCAACTTTAAGCACCGCCGTCTGAGTCTTGGCATCCTTTATCTCGCCCGAAAGTATCATATCCACAACGGTTTCAAGCGGAAACTTTTCGGCCTCTAAAAACTCGCCGTTATCAAGCTTGTTATAACCCTCGTGCAGACCCTTTGCAGCAAACATATAGATTATCTCACCGCAATAACCGGGACTCGGATAAAGCTCTCCCAAAGGAATTACTGTGTCGGCCGTCGTGCCTGTTTCCTCTTTCAGTTCACGCAAGGCGCCCTGCATCGGGTCCTCGTTGCCATCGCGCTTACCTGCAGGTATTTCGTAAATGACCTGCTTGTAAGGATAACGGAACTGCTTGACAAGATAGACCTCGTCGTTATCGGTCAGCGCCACAACGGTAACGCCGCCGTTGTGCTCAACAACCTCGCGCTTCGACTCGCTTCCGTCGGGCAACAAAACGTCGTCAACGCGGGTGTTCAAAATTCTGCCCTTGAACTTATATTCCTCCCGTAAGGTCTTTTCCTCTAAATTCATAAAATCACTCCGTTTTGAATACAATAATATTATGGTGTGTCATTCTGAGGCGAAAGCCGAAGAATCTTGAAATTCACAAAAATTCCTTCGCCGACCACGGTCGGCTCGGGATGACGGTTAAGGTGTTGCTTATGGATTCTATTATAAAACAATTTGATTACGATTACAACGGTTTTGAAAACATTTTAAAGGTTTTGAGCAACGAATTTCCGTTTTTAAAGGTCGGTAATATCGGTAAAACGGTGTTGGGTCGGGATATAAAAATGTTGCGCCTCGGCAAGGGCGCCGACTACATACTTTACACCGCCGCCATTCACGGAAGCGAACGGCTGACGGCTTATATCTTGCTGCGGTTTATTTATGAACTTTGCGATGCCGTAAAGAACGGCAAAAAGGTGTCTGACATTGATGCTCAAAAGATTCTTTACGGCAAAGGTATTCTTTTTGTGCCTATGTGCAACCCCGACGGTTGCGAAATTGCCCTAAAAGGCCCCGTAAAGGCAGGTTGCGGTGAACGTTCGGGTTATCTGTATAAGCTTTGCGGCGGCGACTTCTCACATTGGAAGGCCAACGCACGGGGCGTCGACCTCAACCATAATTTTGATGCAGGATGGGAAAAACTTCACGCTCTGGAACGTGAAAAAGGCATCGTCGGGCCCTCTTCCACCCGATTTGGCGGCTTAAAACCCAACTCCGAACCCGAGACGGTTGCCTTGACAACTCTTTGTCAAAAGGTCAATATCCGTCACCTTTTGTGTTTTCATTCACAAGGCGAGGTCATTTATTGGGATTATAACAATATCAACACCCATCGCGGTCACAAAATGGCCGAGATATTCGCCGCTTCTTCGGGTTATGCACTAGACGTGCCGCAAGGTTTGTCTTCGGGCGGCGGATTTAAGGATTGGTTTATAGAAACCTTCCGCCGACCCGGCTTTACAATAGAATTAGGCAAGGGTAAAAACCCACTACCCGTGACCGACGGTGACAAAATCTACGAAAAAGTAAAAGAAATGCTGATGCTGGGACTGTTGATGTAAAAAAGGCTCCCTAAAAGGGAGCCTTAATAAATCATATCTTCTTTTTTAACACGGTAAAGCCCTTTGCATCGACCTTGACAGAGCCGTTTTCGGGGGTGTAACCGAAAATAACTGCGGCTTCTTCCCAACCGTCACCAATTTCAAGTGTTCGCTGTTCGTCACCGCGATTGACCGCCACCATAACGGCGGTTTTTTGACCCTTTCGTTCAAAAGCAATGGCATCAAAGCCGTTATATAACGGAATAAAATCACCGTCCGAAAAGGCTTCGGTGTTGCGGCGGAACTGACCCAATTTCTTGTAGTATTCCACTAAATATGCGTCCTCTTTGCCCCACGGATAAAAGCCTCGGCAGAACGGGTCGCCGTAGCCTTCCATTCCCGCTTCATCACCATAATAAAGTGACGGAATACCGGGTAACGTATACTGCAGAAGTGCCGCGATATACAACCGCTTCTTGGCCGTTTCCAACTGACATTCGGTCATTTTCTGCTCGGCCTGCCAACTTCTTCCGCGGACACCCGTCGGTTCACCACCAAGTGCCGTCAGTATGCGCTCGGTATCGTGGGTGCCGATGTGGTTCATCAAAAGCCTCAAAGAGGGTCTCGGATAATTTTCGCATATCGACATAACGGTATCAATAAGGTCGTCACCGTTGCCGCCCGTCAAAAACTTAATAATGGCATTGGCAAACGGATAGTTCATAACCGAATCAAGCTGTTTACCCTGCAAATATCTGCGTCGGTGGCCGTAACTTATCTTATTTGTGGCATCCTCCCACACTTCGCCGATGATAATGGCATCCTTTTTCTGCGATTTTACTGCCGAGCGTATCTTGTCGAGAAAACTGTCGGGCAGTTCATCGGCAACGTCAAGTCGCCAACCCGAAACACCGCATTTGAGCCATTTTCTCAAAACACCGTTGCGCCCTGTAATAAACTCGGTAAAGCCCTGGTTTTCTTCGTTGGTTTCGGGCAGAGACGGCACACCCCACCACGCACTGTAACGGTTTGGCCATTGATGGAAGTTATACCATCCGTAATACTTCGATTCCTTCGACTCAAACGCGCCGACCTCGCCGTAACGCTTGTAGCGGTTAAAGTAGATACTGTCGTCGCCCGTGTGAGAAAACACACCGTCAAGAATAATCGAAATACCATGCTTTTTAGCGGCCTTGCAGAGGTCCTTCAAATCCTGCTCGGTACCGAGCATCGGGTCGATTTTCAGATAATCGGCGGTATTGTAACGGTGATTGGAATGTGCCTCAAAAATCGGGTTCAGATAAATAATACTGACACCCAGAGACTCAAGATACGGCAGTTTTTCGGCTATACCCTTCAGATCGCCGCCGAAATAGTCGTTACCCAACGAACAAATACCGCCCAACTGACGGTATTCGGGTACTTCATCCTGAGATTTATGAATGTATCGGTCGTCGGGTACGTTCATTTTTTCAACACCCGAACTATAAAAACGGTCGGGGAATATCTGATAGATTATACCGCCCTTGAATTTGTCGGGGGTAGAATATTTTTCGTTAAAAACGGTCAACTGCCACTCGCCGCCGTCGGTCGAAACGTAGCCCTCACCCGACTTAAAGCGCGTGACAAACTGACGTCCCCACGGCGAATCGAAGCAAAAGCTGTACCAATAAAGACCCTCACTCAAATTAAGCGTGACCGAGTACCAACAGTATTCTTCCATATATGTTTCGCCCGCCGTCAACAGCATAAACTGTTCACGTCCGGAGTCCTCTTTTATCTTCAAAAAGGCACCCGAGCACTTGGCATCTTTATGCAAAAGTAACCGTAAGGTCACCGCCTCATTTTCCTTGACGGCACCAAACGGCACTTTATATAAAATATCGCGTGAATCAAAAGGAATAAACTTCATCATATCGTCCTCAAAACAATGATGCTTATATAATGATTGTAGAATGTGGAAACGCTTAGCGTTTCCACAAAAGCAGATAAATCAGCTTTTAAACAATCAAATTTCTTGAAATTTGATTGTTTTTCTACATCATTGCAAT
>JAGBXM010000147.1 GCA_017629275.1 Clostridia bacterium | reverse complement strand
GATTCAGGTTCTAGTGAGGGCAACTTCATGCAGGTTCGATTCCTGTTATCCGCACCAAAAAATCCTTGTTCTTCGGAACAAGGATTTTTTATTATATAATCGTTGCTTTTGATTATATGGTGTAATTGGTTGAATTTGTCCCAGTGCTGTGTTACAATGGCTTTGATGTGATTTTTGTGTTGGTTGATACAGCATAAGAAATAAGTTTTAAGGGGAATTTTATGAGATTTGTTCATTTGTCCGACCTGCATTTAGGAAAGCGGGTCAACGAATTTTCGATGTTAGAGGATCAGGAATATATCCTGACCGAGATCATCAATATAATTGACGACCAAAAAGCCGAAGCCGTTATAATTGCGGGCGACGTCTACGATAAGTCGATTCCCTCGGCCGAGGCGGTCGAGTTATTTGATAACTTTTTGGTGCGACTCTCAAAGCGCAATTTAAAGGTTTTTGTCATTAGCGGCAACCACGATTCGGCCGAGCGTATTGCGTTCGGAGGCCGCCTTATGGACAAAAGCGGAATTTATATGTCGCCCGTTTACGGCGGCAAGGTTGAGCCTATATCACTGACCGACAAGTTCGGTGAACTGAACGTTTATATGCTGCCGTTTATCAAGCCTTCCAACGTGAGAAGGTTTTACCCCGAGGAAGAGATAGTCACCTATACCGACGCGGTCAAGGTTGCCGTTGACAATATGAATATGGACATCTCAAAACGCAATATTTTGGTTACGCATCAGTTTGTTACGGGTGCGACCCGAAGCGAGTCGGAGGACATTTCGGTGGGTGGTTCGGATAACGTTGATGCCGCCGTTTTTGAGGGTTTTGATTACGTCGCACTCGGACACATTCACCGCAGTCAGAAGTGTTCAAGTGAATTTATCCGTTACTGCGGTACTCCTTTGAAATATTCGTTTTCCGAGGTCAATGACCAAAAGTCGGTAACGGTTGTCGACATCAACCAAAAAGGTGATATAAATTTGCAGTTTATTCCGCTTACTCCGAAGCGTGATATGGCCGAAATAAAGGGAACCTTTGACGAAGTGAAAGCCAAAAGTCATCAATATGGTATGCCATTCTGCGACAATTATATGAGAATAATTTTAACCGATGAGGAGGACGTCCCTGAAGCGATGGCCAAGCTGCGCGTTATCTATAAAAACGTTATGACCATCGACTATGACAATAAAAGGACACGTTTTGACAGCCATATTGACGGTGCTAAAGACGTTGAGAGCAGGTCGCCGTTTGGGCATTTCAGCGAGTTTTATGAGCAACAGAACGGACAGCCTTTGAGCGACGAGCAGACGAAATTCTTACAGGAAATTATGGAACAGATATGGGGGGACGAGCAATGAGACCGTTGAAATTAAAAATCTCGGCATTCGGCCCTTATGCAGGTGTTACCGATTTTGATTTTGAAAAGTTAGGCACCGGCGGTTTGTATCTTATCACGGGAGACACGGGTGCAGGTAAAACCACTATTTTCGATGCTGTTACCTATGCGCTTTACGGTGCGCCGAGCGGTAATAACCGCGAGGTCTCGATGCTGCGTTCAAAGTATGCTGACCCGTCTGTTCCGACCGAGGTTGAGTTGGTTTTCAGTTGCCACGGCAAACAGTATACGGTAAAACGCAACCCCGAGTACGAGCGCGAGGCCAAGCGCGGCGGCGGTGTCACCAAGCAGTCCGCCAATGCCGAAATAATCTATCCCGACGGCAGGGTCGTAACCCGCGTCAAGGAGGTCGACGGTGCCGTTAAGCAGATAATCGGTATCGACCGCGATCAGTTCTGTCAGATAGCCATGATAGCGCAGGGCGATTTTATGAAGCTTTTGTTGGCCAAAACTGATGAAAGAATAAAGATATTCCGCCATATTTTCAAGACGGAGCGCTATTGTGAATTGCAGGAGAGGTTGAAAAGAGAAACAAGCGAACTGGCAAGTGAGTGCGACCGTATCAGACGAAGCATTGCGCAGTATATCGGCGGTATTGTCTGTGACGAGGATAACACCGACAGTATCGAACTTGAAAAGGCCAAAAAGGGCGATATGACCGTTGAGGATACCGTCGCTTTGTTGAAAAGACTGATTGCCGATGATAAGACCGAACAAGCTTTAGTGACCGAGCAAAAGGGCAAACTTCAAAAAAGCTCGGATGAGGTCAAGGAAAGAATCGCGAAGGCGCGGGATGTTATTCTGGCCAAAGCCGATCTTGAGAAAAACACGGTCGAAACCGAACAAGCCATCGAAAAACAGAAGGACTTGGCGGTCATTTTAGAGGGCGAAAAAGCCAAACAGCCTGAGGTCAAGGTTTTAAACGAAAAGGCGGCCGTTTTAAAGGCGCTTTTGCCGGATTACGACGAGTTGGCAAAAAAAGAAAACGACTACGGTAAAAACAAAGGGTTTATTGAGCAAAGCTCTGCCGGGGTTAAAGAAACGGAGGGTAAAATCACCGAACTTGAAGGCATTTTGACGGCACTTGAAAGTGAAAATAAGGAGCTTTCGACGGTCGGTGAGGAAAAACTCCGTCTTGAAAACGAACAAAATGCGGTAAAGGAAAGCATCGGCAAACTTAACGGCCTTAAAAATAATATCGTATCTCTCGAAAAGGCCGAAGCCGATTATAAAAAGGCGCTTGAAGATTACAGGCTGAAAAAGGCCGAAGCCGACCGTAAAGAGGATGAATACCGAGCAAGTAACACGGCTTATCTCAATGCTCAGGCAGGTATACTCGCCGACACGTTGGAGGATGGAAAACCCTGTCCCGTCTGCGGTTCGGTGGTGCATCCCGATATAGCGGTAAAACCCGAAAATGCACCCAATAAGGAACAACTCGAAGCACTTGAAACAGAGGTCAACAACGAAAAGGTTAAGGTCAATGATCTGAGCGCCAAAGCCGGAAGCCTTAACGGTGCAGTGACCGAAAAACAGGAAAGTGTAAGCCGCGAACTGACGGAGCTTTTGGGTGACGTTGCGGGGATGGACGCAAAATCAGTTATTGCGGTTGAACTGTCGGATTTGGAATCGGAAGGCGAACAGTTAAAAAGCAAAATAGCCGAGGCCGAAGCCAAGGTCAAGCGTAAAAAGGAATTAGAACAGCTTATTCCTCAAAAGACCGAAGAACTCCAAAAACAGCGCGAAGCCAAGACCTCACTTGAAGGTGAAATTAAGGCTAAAACGGCCGAAAACACTGTGTTGGAGACTCGTATAGGTGAACTCAAATCCAAATTGACCTTCGATTCCAAAGATACGGTCGAGACCGAAATTTTGGCCTTGACCGAAAGGGCCGAAGGATTGGTCAAGGCTCTTGAAAATGCTCAAGGTGCGGTTAATAAAAACAATGAAGTTCTTGCGTCCTTGAAGTCGGCAAAAGAGGAAATTCTGAAACGCATAGGCAACGGAACCGACACCGATATCCAAAGTGAGACAGAAAAGCTGAACGCTATTGAAGTTGAGATAAAGCTGCTGGAAGAAAAAGCCAAGGCGGTTCACAGCCGTGTTTCGATCAATGAAACGGCGCTTCTGAAAATCAACGAAAAATCGGGCGACCTTATGGCCGTTGAGAATAAATACAAGTGGGTCAATGCTCTGACCGAAACCGCAGTGGGTAAAATTTCGGGTAAGGACAAGGTGGCCATTGAAACCTATATTCAGATGAATTACTTTGACCGTATTATTGACCGAGCCAATGCCCGATTGAGGATAATGACGGGCGGTAAGTATGACCTTGTGCGCCGTAAAGAGGGACTCAATAAATCGGGCCAAAGCGGACTTGATCTTGACGTTATTGACCATCACAACGGCAGTCACCGAAGCGTCAAGTCGTTGTCGGGTGGTGAGTCGTTTAAGGCATCCTTAGCATTGGCGTTGGGTCTTTCGGACGAGATTCAGTCCTCGGCAGGAGGCATAAAGCTCGACACGATGTTTGTCGACGAGGGCTTCGGCTCGTTGGACGACGAGTCACTTGCCGCCGCTATGAAGGCTTTATCGGCATTGGCTGACACCGACCGACTTGTCGGCATTATCTCGCACGTGGGAGAACTGAAACAGAGAATAGAAAAACAAATTATCGTTACCAAAGACAAAGACGGCAAGAGCAAGGCCGAAATTGTGGTATAGATAATAAAAAGCCGAAGCAACAAAATGTTGCTTCGGTTTTTTGTTTGCGTTACTTTACTTTATAAACTTTTTGCCTACAACGCTGCCGCCGTCACAAAGAACGTCAACACCTGCGAGATATCCGTTACGCTCATCGGCCACCGTTGCAATGGCATAGCCGAGCTCTTCGGGCAGTCCCATACGTTTTTCGGCGGCGGTTTTAAGCAACATTGCGCCTTCT
>JAGBXM010000146.1 GCA_017629275.1 Clostridia bacterium | reverse complement strand
GAAGCCGTGCCAACCGCTGAAAATAATGAAGCAAAAGCTATCACCAAAACCAACAGTAAAGCAATTTTTGATTTAAAACTTTTCAAGATATTGCCTCCTTTATAATAATTGATTTACATACAATTTTACATAATAAGTATAATGTCCAAACAGTTAAAATTCAAGATGAATTTAACTCCAACGGCAAATACTGTTAAACTGAACAAAAAAGAGGCCATCTCATTAGTTAAATGAGATGGCCTCAAAGGGATTAAACTGTATTAGTTTTATCTTTCGCCAAGATCGGTTCTATTGATCTCAACAGCCTCTCTGGGAGTGAAGAAGATATCCTGACCGTCGATCTGATAAATGTGAACATAATCAACAATGTACTTGTTAGTTGTGTTCCAATAATCAGCACCGAGTATAGGATCGGAACCGGAACTTGCGTTACCAACCGTCATAGAAACAATAAGACTCATTCTTTCATGGAAAGCATCTATGTCAGCATTGTAGTAACTGCTTTTCGGATCAAAATTATACTGATAGTACATTTGTCCGTCTACAGTAAACTTACCTCCGTCAGGAGTCCACAAAAAGCCAAAGGTGTGGAAATCCGTCGCAAATGTTTTACCCGAACCGGCATCAGCCTTCCTGGACGATGAACCCCTAGAACCAAGATCATAGTGCTCTTTACCAAAGTAAGAGCCTGCGGTCGTAGGCCAGGTATGCATATTAAAGGCAGAATACCTTGCATTACCAAAGCTTTCATTTACATCAACCTCAGATCTAAACAGACCTGTACCATTTGTATTGAGAGTTGCCCAGACAGAAGACCACAATGACTCACCGTGAGCTGTAATACAGCTTACTTCAAGATATCCGTACAGATATTCCAATTGACCATGCGATTGCAACCTGCCTCCGTAAAATAACTCATGTTCCTCCGAATAACGACCGTTGATAACAAGACAACCATTTTCAAGATAGGTGTCCTTGGCAGAACGCGACATTTTCCAATTATGACCTTTGCCCTCATCAGGTGTATTTTCAGGATCGTCGATAACACCATCATAAATCATATCGCCGTTCCTGTCAACAATATCACGTGCTTTGGACTCTTTTTTGTCGATTACATTCCAAATGGTAGTATCGATCTCATCCTGATCAAAATCCTCAAGGAAGGTCGGACGGTAGTAAGAAGCTGTCGAGTAACTGTCGATCTTTTCAGAATACTTGCCGCTCACTTTAGTACCTGTGCTAAACGTATAACCATCCGTAGTAGCCTCAAGCGCCTTGGCAAATTCCGAAATACCCATAGCCAACGCATAGGTGCTGCCACCGTCGATATATACATTACCATCACCGATATTATACTGGTAATCGTCTTCGGTAAATATGGAATCGTCGACCTTGTATGTATTGTCACGCGTATGACCTTTTACATCACCGACAAAAATATTAATCTGGTAATCCGTCTGCTTCCAATCATCCTCAGTTACAATTTGCACATTAAGCGAGGAAGATGTGATACCCTTAATGGTTTTGGCTAACTCTTCACACTGCATCATTGCAAGGTATGAGAAATTGTTTGAAGGAATAACTATATAGTGACCGTACGAGATGATGTTCCAAAACTTAGAACCGAGAGTATAACTGCCGATATTGATCTTTCGGGTTAAATATGTCTTTTCAGGCTCGATTTCCTTAATAACTATATCGTCAAAGTAAACGGTCGCTGTACAAGCCTCAGCACCTTCAGAAGCAGAACCGTCCTGTACCATCATAATAAGATACGGAGCAATCTCGTCTGTGAGTTCCTCACCGGTATAAGTGAAGGTAGATGTAACACCGGTCCATTGCTTCTCAACATTAAGAAGCTTACCGCCCTGTGCAATCGACTTTCCGCCTGTCGTTCCGATGTTTGTCTGCTTACATCCTCTGAACTGAACGGTAGCACCGTTTTCATTAAGATCTTCGGCATAATACATAAATGATATCTGATATGTATTACCGACAGTCAACTTGTAGCCGTCAGAACCATCATAGCCCGAAGCATTAAACGCAAAATGATTATTACCCGCATTGCCCTTGAGTGAAGACTTTATGACAGTGTCGGTACTATCAGTAGGATTCTCGCAAATACTATACAACGAAGAATCTGTACCGAATTCACCGTCGGGGTCGTAATATCCACCGTTTTCAAAGTTATACACATTACCATCATACTTCGAATAAAGCGTTACGTTGCTTGCAGGCATATTAGCATACTTAGCATTAAGAGCATCGTTATACCAGCCCTTGAATTCTGCACCGTAATACTCAGTACCCTCAGGAAGGTCAAAGCCGACATACGACTTATCAACTTCACTGACATCTCCGTTATCATTGAATTTTATGTTATGGATGACAGTGTGTACACGTACATCTTCATCTGCAGAATATTCTCTTATAACAAGGTTATCAACATATAGCAAAAGGTCAGAAACACTGCTATTTGCTTGAGCCATAAATATCAGATACGGATAACTCTCAACGCTTGAGTTGGGTTGAATATACAGCGATGAGGTACTCCACTTATTGATATCAGTAAGTGTAGCAGAACCCAACCCCGATTCGGTTTTTTGTCCACTTGTACCGATATTCGACTTTGCAGAGCCACGTACCGAAACTGATTGTGACTGGACAGACTCGGATTTTACATAGTAATCGAACGAAATTACATACTTACTGTCCGATGACAAAGTGAAGCCTTGATCGACACCTTCGGCCAACTGCAAAGCAAAATGTGTATTATTTCCATGAGAACCAAGATTAGCTCTCATACAGATATTATCACTACCTTCGGGGTCCCAAACACGATACCAACAAGAAATACCTGTACTTGTAGCAGAATATCTACCGTTCGGATCATACATACCACACGTCTCAAAACTGAATTCAGTAATGTCGTCGTATATGGCATAATAAGTATCTACTGCCGAATCAACGGTAGTATACTTATTAGTAAGTGTTTCATCATACCAACCGTCAAATATAAATTCTTTATTGCTGACATCGTCAAAAATATTATCTAATTGCGGCAAAGAATCGCCTGTTTTAAGTTCAGTCAATTCTGTCACACCGCCATCAACAAGCTTTACGCCCGCTTTAGGTGTAATGTCAGCAATCGTAAGATTATCAAGATATAAATCATAAATTGTTGTCAAACTGCCACCCAACAATCTCAGATAAAGATGCTTATAATCGGTAGTGTTCGTAACAGTAAAACTGTACCTCGTCCATTTTCCTTTGTTGGTTAAGGTGCCACCTACGCCCGAAATATTCGCTTTATTACTATCCTTATAAATACCGGCAGAATTAACCGCATACACCTGAAGATTACAGGTTGCACCACTCGGGTTATTCTCTGCGAAACGGTAATCGAAAGCTACGGTGTAAGTATGACCCTTTTTAAAATCGAAGCCTGCATTTGTAGTTCCATCATTGGCACTCGGGGCCAACGCACGATAATAACCGTAAGTAGCAGAATCATTTTTATTAATAATCGGAGTATACAATACCTTGCCCTCTCCGCCGAACGGATCATCAACGGCAGTAATAAGCTTCATGTTATTAGGATCGTAATAACCGCCGTTATCGAAGGTATATGCTGTATATCCGTCGTACTTTGCATACAAGGTAATATCGGTATCGGGAACAGTCGTATACTCCGTGGTAAATGTACTGTCATACCAACCGTCAAAGGAAAACGTATTCAAATTGTCACCCTTAAAATCAGCCAACGGATTCAACTGAGAGCCAGGCAGCATTTCATAAGTATTGACCTGACCATTGTTGTTAAAGGTTACGTTAACGTACGGCATCGGGTAGTATTCTTCACCAAACAGAATGCTGAACAAAAGATATGTTGCATCATCTGCATTGACAACGCCGTCGTTATTGACATCACCCTTCTGATCGATAGGATAATCTTCATCACCGAACAAGGTATGATAAAGAAGATAAATGGCATCTGCTGTACTCAAGGTTCCCGAACCGTTAAAGTCGCCACCGAGAGCAGAAGCCGTGCCAACCGCTGAAAATAATGAAGCAAAAGCTATCACCAAAACCAACAGTAAAGCAATTTTTGATTTAAAACTTTTCAAGATATTGCCTCCTTTATAGTAATTGTTTTGCATACAATTTTACATAATAAGTATAATGTCCAAACGGTTAAAATTCAAGATAAATTTAACTCCAACGGTAAATACTGTCAAAACGAACAAAAAAGAGGCTATCTCATTAGTTAAATGAGATAGCCTCAAAAAATCAAATTTATAACTTATCTTTCGCCAAGATCGGTTCTATTGATCTCAACTGCCTCTCTGGGAGTGAAGAAGATGTCCTGACCGTCGATCTGATAAATGTGAACATAATCAACAATGTACTTGTTGGTTGTGTTCCAATAATCAGCACCGAGTATAGGATCGGAACCGGAACTTGCGTTACCAACCGTTAACGAAACGATAAGACTCATGCGATCGTGGAAAGCGTCGATGTCGTTGTTGTAATACTTGCTCGTCGGATTATACATATACTCAAATTGAACATCGCCATCAACAGTAAACTTGCAGCCGTCAGGTGTCCACAAAACACCAAAGGTATGGAAACCGTCATTGAAGGTATTTCCCGCACCGGCATCCGCCTTCTTATCGTTATAGTCTCTGCTGTCAAGCGAGTATTTGGGTTTCTGAAGATTTGAACCCACCGTCGTCGGCCAGGAGTGCATATTAAATGCAGAATACCTTGAATTACCAAAGCTTTCGTTAATGTCGATCTCAGGTCTGTAAAGTCCGGTAGTATCTCCCTGCGGTGTCATCCAAACAGCCGACCAAAGCGATGCGCCCTGCTGAGTGATACAACTAGTTTCAACGTAGCCGTAAAGGAATTCCATCTGATTGTGAGTTCTCAACATACCGCCGTAGAATATCTCATGATCTTTAGAATAACGTCCGTTGAAAACAACACATCCGTTTTCAAGATAAGTATCCTTTGCGGAACGGGCTCTTACCCAATTATGACCTGTTCCTTCGTCAGGAGTTTTCTCATCATCAATAACACCGTCATAGATAATATTACCGTTTTCATCTACGATATCACGAGCCTTAGACTCTTTCTTATCGTATACGTTCCAAATAGTAGTATCAATATCATCCTGATCAAAATCTTCAAGGAATGCAGGTCGATAGTAAGATGCCGAAGAATAACTGTCAATCTTATCGGAATAAACACCTGTAGTCTTTGAACCGACAGCAAATTCATATCCTTTAGAGGCAGACTCTATCGCCTTCGCAAATTCAGAGATACCCATCGCAAGAGCATAGGTGCTACCGCCGTCGATATAAACGTTGCCCTTGCCTATCGCATAAGCATAATCATCTTTACCGAAACTCGTGGTGTTAATCTTATGAATATTGTCACGCGAATGTCCCTTAACGTTGCCAACGAAGATGTTTGCCTGATTTTCTTTTTCGGTCCACTCATCCTCAAATACGATGTTGGCAACCGTAGAAGTCGAAGTGATGCCCTTGATTACTTCAACAAGTTCTTCACACTGCATCATTGCAAGATAGGAGAAGTTAGCTGCAGGAACAACTATATTAAGCGGACGGTTTGCATAGCCAAGCGTCCAACCACCCAATATAACATCGTTAGCAGTATAGGTCTTTGCAGGAACAGTTTCTTTAATAACAACGTCGTCAATATATACGGTTGCTGTACAAGCTGCACTACCCTGCGATGCCGAGCCGTCCTGTACCATCATAATAAGGTACGGATTGATTTCATCAGTGAGGTCTTTACCCTTATATGTGAAGTTGACTGTAACACCGGTCCACTTACCTTCAACCTTTAAATTCGCAGGACCCTGTCCCGAAGACTTGCCGCCGGTAATACCGATGTTGGCCGACTTACAACCTCTGAACTGAATAGAAACACCGTTTTCATTCAGATTTTCGGCGTAATACATAAACGAAATCTCGTAATTATTGCCGACAGTCAACTTATAACCGTCTGTATTATCGTAACCCGAAGCATTAAATGCAAAGTGCTTGTTACCAACGTCATTTTTAAGGTCGGTCTTCAAAACGGTATTTGAAGCATCGGTGGGATCAGCAACGACCTCAAACTTCGAGCTACCAACGCCGAACTTACCGTTAGGATCGTAATATCCGCCGTTTTCGAAGTTATAAACGTTACCGTCGTACTTCGCATACATCGTAATATTTTTACCGGGAATAGTAGAATACTTAGCGTTCAGAGTTGCATTATACCAACCGTAAGACTCTGCACCATAATAAGTGGGGGTTGCAGGAAGTTCTGCACCAAGGTAGGTTCTGTCAAGCTCGGTAACAACACCGTTATCATTAGTGAATATTTCATTAGTATAAGTGTAGATGAGAACCTCTTCATCTGCATCGAATTCTCTGATGATAATATTATCAAAATACAACTTCAGATTAGGGATTTTTGCGCCGTTCTGAGTCATAAAGATAAGATACGGTGAATCAGCCGCTTTACTGTCAGCGGTGAAATATAGTGTTTCACTTGCCCACTGGTTCACAGTAGTAAGCTTACAGCTTCCAAGTGACTCAGTCTTATTTCCGGTGGCGCCAATGTTGCCCTTTGCCGAACCGCGAACCGATACAGACGTACTTTCAATAACATCATTTTCAATGTAATAATTGAATGTCATAACGTACTGGTTACCGGGTATAAGAGTATATCCGCCATCAATACCATCGAGCACAGACAAACCAACGTGTGTATTGTTTCCATCGGTGGGATAGGCTCTCAATACAACGTTACCGGGATTAACAGGATCCCACTCTCTGTACCAACAAGGAATTCCCGTGCTTGTGGCAGAATATCTTCCGTTGGGGTCGTAAATGCCGCCCGCCTCAAAACTGAACTTGGTCAGTTTATTGTACTTAGCATAGTAAGTATCAACGTTTGCATCAACGGTGGTGTATTTTTTCGTAAGCGTTTGATCATACCAACCGTCAAATGCAAAGGTCTTATTACTCAATTCATCAGCATACGTTGACAATACCGGCAAGGCATCACCAACCTGAAGTTCAGAAGTCTCAGTAATACCGCCGTTAACAAGCTTAATACCTTCTACCTCAACAGGAGTTACGTCTTTGATAACGAGGTTGTCAAAATAGAAGTTATAAACAACAGTTGAGCTACCGCCCAAGAAGCGAAGATAAAGATGCTTATTGTCGGTCACGTTGGTAACGTCAGCCTCGTAATAAGCCCAACTGTTCTTATTGTTGAGTTTTACACTATTGCCAATCTTGGTCTTATAACTGTTT
This sequence comes from Clostridia bacterium, assembly GCA_017629275.1. GTDB lineage: Bacteria > Bacillota > Clostridia > Oscillospirales > Acutalibacteraceae > UMGS172. The sequence goes on along the minus strand of JAGBXM010000146.1, from coordinate 41,771 downwards.
TTATGAATACCTGCAGGATCAACACCGTAAAATTCAAGACTGCAAACTGCACCACTGGGGTCACTTTCTGCGAATCTGTAATAGAAAGAAACGCGATATGTGTGATCCTTTTTAAAATCGAAGCCTGTATTCGTAGTTCCATCGTTGGCACTGGGGGCCAACGCACGATAATAACCGTAGGTAACCGAATCATTTTTATCAATGATAGGAGTATACAATACCTTGCCTTCGCCGCCAAACGGATCATCAACAGCAGAAATAAATCCCCTGTTATTGGGATCATAATAGCCGCCACGGTCAAACGAATAAGCAGTGTAACCGTCATACTTAGCGTACAAAGTCGTGTCAACATCAGGTACTGTCGTATATTCTTTAGTAAAGTCACTATTGTACCATCCGTCAAACTCAAAGCTGGTAAGACCGTCACAATAAAGTGTGCCAAGAGGATTAAGATCGGAACCGGGCAACATATCGTAGGTATTTACAATACCGTTATTGTTCAACGTAATGTTAACGTAAGGTAACGGATAATCATCCGATCCAAAAAGAATGTTGAACAAAAGATGCGTTGCATCCTCACCATCGACTTTTCCGTCGCCATTGGAGTCGCCGTCCTGAGTAATGGGATATTCCTCACTACCGAACAACGTGTGATAAAGAAGATACACAGCGTCTGCAGTACTTAAGGTGCCTGATCCGTTGTAGTCACCAACAAGTGCAGAAGCAGGGCCTACCATTGAAAGCAGTGAAGCAAACGCTATCACTAATACCAACAGTACGGCAATTTTTGATTTAAAGCCTTTCACAGTTTTGCCTCCTTCAAACTTAATTGTCTGAAAATAATTTTACAGAATAAGTATACTAACTTTGTAAATAAAATGCAAGTTTAAATTAAACCGCGACAAATTATTGTGAATTTACACAAAAACGAGGCTACCTCATTAGTAAAATGAGATAGCCTCAAAGTAATAAAACTATTTTTATCTTTCGGCAAGATCTGATCTGTCGATTTCTACAGCATCTCAGGGGTTGTAGAAAATATCTTGACCGTCAATCTGATAGTGGAACGCATCAATCGTCGGCAGTCCACAAACATCCGAATGTGTGCAAACCGTCACTAAAGGTTTTTCCTTCACCGATGTCTGCCCTCTTCTGCTTTAAATATCTGCCATCAAGTGAATAATGCTCTAAACAAAAGTTGTCACCTGCCGTTGTAGGCCAGGTATGCATATTGAACGCGGTATATCCTGCATTACCGAAGCATTCATTAACGTCTATTTCAGGTTTGAATAATCCCAAATTATTTTCAGTAGGTTCCATCCAAATCGCCGACCACAACGAATTACCGCTAGCAGTAATACAACTAATTATGCATTAATCACAAGACAGTTTTTGTGCCTGAGCCAACAATTGAGAAATGTTGTCACTGATATAGTATAATTTACCGAACTTTGCAGTGACGTATGTACTGATCTCTGCCAGATACTCAGTCATAAGCTTCATTTCCTGTTCTTTGAAACTGCAATCAGCAACGACAATTTCGAGAACACAAGCAGTCCACATCCATAAGAACTTATCAAAATCTTCAAATACAACGTCTAAATCGACCGGTCTGCCGGTTTTGATATAATAATTATATTTCACATGACTCGCATCGGCATAGGAAATTAATACTTTAGACTCTGACTTTTTACAAACAGGTGTTTCAGCCAAAGCTTTGAAGTTGTTCATATTAACGTTACATCCAAAAACCGAAAGCACTTCGTGAACCGCCGCGGCCTCGGTAAAAGTAACTGTATCATCAGCGCCGACAATATGACGTGCGACTTCAAGCAAATCCCGGACACAATAAGCGGTCCAATCCTTCTTAATTTCGCCGCCGTTTTCGAGATATTCGCCCTCCATTGTCATCGACTGATATTGAACATAAAAATCCCTTACAATTTGTTCTGATATAAAAAGCATTGTATTCCCCACCTAAAATTCTTTGATGTATTAAATATAACACGCAGTTTTACAATCGTCAAGAAAATTCGAAGTTAATAAAAACCGAACTCATTAGGGTGAATTGGTTACCGCTTACACGATGCTGCTTACATCAAATAGGAAGTTCCGACTCTTCTTGGCAGTCCGAGACCTTGCAAATGCTATAAATCTATCATATCGAAGTAACAGATCGCAGAATTTCAAGTTCGTATCAAGACTAATAATACTAAGACTGCACAGATCCTCCAGTATATCGTTGATCAATGCGAAGAAATGTTAATATCAGAATAATAAACACAAAAAGGTTATATCACAAAATTGGAATTGTCTATACACAAACTAAAAGGTGTTGACAAGCAATAGAAATAATGATAAATTGAAAATAAAGAAATAGCAAAGGGTCGATTATTTTGAGTGTGATTTTATCTATAATTATTCCATCTGCCCTCAGTTGGTTACACGTTTTAGTCACAACATTTATCATGAACGGTTGGGGAACAGGATTAGATAGCGGAGTGGAGAATGATTGGCTCTGTTTTCCGGCACTCTTATCTTTCATCATTCTTCTTATTACAACAAATGCATGGGGTGGTTTTGATTTAAGTATTTCTCCAACTTTCAGAGTTGGACGATATGATGTATATCTCAATGGAAATAATATTGATGTTATGGAAAGAGGTTCCATGGGACTTGTCAAAATTATAATCAATTTTTTAAAATGTTTATTTGTTTTCCCTATACTAGGAATAATTTACCTTATTAAGGGGGAATACTGTGACAACCCCAATATTGCTGCAGGTTACAAATGCTATACCGTATCATTGTTGTTGCTTATATTACCGCTTACAGTTCATTTAATACGTATTCATAATTGTGATAGTAGAAAATTTGAATATGAACTTTTGGACGTCTATTATACAGAAGGCGATAGCAGGAATTGGACACATATTGACTTGAAAGTGACACACCCATCAAAACATGTAAGCTCAATTGAAGGAAAACTACATTTCTACATAGACGGAAAGCATGCAAGAAGTTTAAGCTATGAGTATATACAAAACGAGGTAACTACCGGTCTGCTTACAATGAAGCCCGGAGAAAACGAGGATTTTTCTGAAGTTTCGTTTACGGTTAGTATCCAACAAAGAAATATCGATCTGGTGGGTCTTTTTACCGAAAAAAGTGACAGACTAATGATTGTTCATGAGTTGACAAATTCTACTTTTAAACGTGGTCGTGTTAGCGCCGAAAGTGTATATTATAAAAAACTGCCAAAAGTTTCTTTGTATCCGTCCGCAAAATAAATACGATAGTGTGAAAATCTCGAACAACTCAATTTTCTAATACAAAAACAAGCACGACTTTTATGATACGAAGTATCATCATAAAAGTCGTGCTTTATTTAGCCGTGAACAGAAGACTCTGCGTCGGTAATGTTTTGACCGCTTCGACTGAACCTGCTATTTTTTCAAAAATAAAAAACCGAATTCATCCTATTGGATAAATTCGGTTTTTGAATTATAACGCAATTTTTGATACGGGTTGCAAAGTTGCATTGAAATGCAACCGAAAATAGGCATGCAACTGACCGATAAATTGGAATTTGTTAATTAGAAAATTCCTTTATTATACTTAATCATCGCATAGAAATTTAAACCGAGCCCTACGATGAGTCCGATAACCAAAACAACACTTCCAATAATTATGAATATATTATTTGTCAATGTGTTAGCCAAGAAGTTGAAACTACCAAAAATAATTAAAGAAATACCAATAATCAGCATACCAAGACCAACTTTTTTACCGAAAGGAATTCTATCCTCTTCGGAAACCCGCTTTCTGTGGTATGAATGAAGAGTTGATATATCACCCCTTGCATTAAAAACACCAATCACTATACAAATTATCCCTAAAATTATCGGACCAAGAGTAGAACCCATAAAAGTACCCCCTACAAAATCTTATTTATTATCTTTATCTTGTTTGGAAACCAGAATGATTGAACCAACAAGCAAAGCAACACCAAGAGTGAAAAATACACACCCTATTACAGTATTTAACTGATTAGCAAAAAGGCCAATCATTCCAGCACCAGCAGCACAGCAAATTACTTGAAACACCTTTTTCATATAATTCCCTCCAACAAATTCCAGTTTATCGAATAGATTTTAGAATATTATATCACTAAATACCAGGTTTTTCAACGATAATGAAACTATTCTTTTTCACGATGAAACTTATCCACACAATGAAACGAATCTTTTTGAGATAAATTTCATTGTGTTTAGCAATAGGCGAAAAAGGGAAGGTTTGAGTCCTCTCGCTTCGACATTCGTTTGATACAATGAAACTAATCTTTTGCGCCGAAGTGACAAAAATCTTTATGATAAAGGGATTTTAAAGTATAAAAAGTACGATGGTTTCGTATCAAAACCATCGTACTTATATGGTCCGAGTGACAGGAGTCGAACCTGCGGCTACCTCTTGCGGTGCCCGACGTTTTCTCGGGTGTCGGTACACACCCTCGCCTCCGTCTACCGCTGCGCCATTTCGCACTCCCTTCATCCGCCACCGGCGGCGGTCGTGCTCAATGCCTGAACCGGGGTTCAAGAGGCCGGATACTACTATAACACAAAATAAAAAACGCATTGACGACACAAGGTCATCAATGCGTTTTTTGGTCCGAGTGACAGGAGTCGAACCTGCGGCCTCTTGAACCCCATTCAAGCGCTCTACCAAACTGGGCTACACCCGGGCAACGCAACTATATTACCACACTTGTTTCGAAATTTCAAGCATTATTTTCATTTTTTTGCAAAATTTTTTATATTTATTTTTTTAACCCTAATCCACGTTATTTCATAATATATAACAAGGGTTAAATTACCCTTAATCAAAAGCAAAAAACAAGTGTTTAAAAGGAGAAAACAATGTCAGAATTAAAATACAAAGGTTTTGTGTTTGAACCGACTCAAAAACACGAGTTAAAGTTTTCCGACACTCCGTTAGATGAACTTCCTCTTGCTATGAGCTACGTTCCGATGCAGAAATTCGGTGAAGTATACAGTGAAGCCGATGCTCTCTGTCGCGGTACTCTGTTCCCCTGCCTTGACAAGCCGTTTTACGGCAAATTTACGGGGGCGAGAAAATAATGGACAAACAAAAACTTCTCGATTGTATTCGCGCCGCACATTTCGCTATGCTCGAAACAGGTCTGTTTCTCGACACGCATCCGTACGATAAAGAAGCTTTGAAGAAATTTGAAGTTTACCGCGCGAAATATAAAGAACTCGTAAAACAGTACGAAGAAAGTTTCGGCCCTCTCACTCTTATGGGTGACTTCGGCTCCGACGGCTTCGACTGGATAAAAGATCCGTGGCCCTGGGAAAAGGAGGCAAACTAAATGTGGCAATATCAGAAAAAACTGCAATATCCCATAAAAATTAAACAGACCAATCCCAAACTCGCCGCACTAATTTCAAGTCAGTATGGCGGTCCAGACGGCGAAATAGGAGCCAGTCTCCGTTATTTGAGCCAGCGCTACGCAATGCCGACGGCCGAGCTAAAGGGTCTTCTGACCGACGTCGGAACGGAAGAATTGGCCCATCTTGAGATGGTAGGTACCATCATATATCAGTTGACCCGTAACCTTTCTGAAGAAGACATCAACAAAGCAGGTTTTGACGCATACTTTGTTGATCACACCACAGGTATCTATCCGCAGGCAGCCTCGGGAACACCTTTTAATGCTATGGCAATAGCCTCCAAAGGCGACCCGATAACCGACCTTCACGAATCACTGGCTGCCGAACAAAAAGCCAGAACGACCTACGACAATATTTTACGTTATTGTGCCGACGACCCCGACGTCAGAGACGTTATCCGCTTCTTGCGTCAGCGTGAAATAGTCCACTATCAACGTTTTGGTGAAGGCTTGCGTCACTTGACCGACAAACTCAACGAAAAGAATTTCTATGAGATAAATCCCAGCTTCGACAAGTAATCACAAAAAACTGCAAAAGCCAACGTTCGAGCGGACGTTGGCTTTTACCGATTTTAATCATTTGACTTTTTATCATTGTCTGCTGCTTCAAGCAGTTTCTTTTCCCTCTTGTTTAATTCATACCTTTCAAACATATCAGGGCGGAACTCACGTGTAAGTAACAGCGATTGGGTCAACCGCCAATCGTCAATTTTCGCTTTATGGCCCGACAGCAATACCTCAGGCACCGACAAACCGTTAAACTCGCGTGGCTGAGTATATTGTGGGTATTCCAACAAACCGTTTTCATGCGATTCCTCGGTTGTAGAGTTTTCTCTCAAAACGCCCTGTAACAATCTTACCACCGAGTCAACGACGACCTGGGCCGCAATTTCACCACCCGTCAGCACATAATCGCCGATCGACAACTGTTCGTCCATCCATTCTTCAACACGTGCGTCAACACCTTCATAGTGACCGCATACAAGAACGATATGATCGGTCAATGCAAATTCACGAGCTTTACTTTGGGAATAAGTTTTACCCTTCGGCGATAAAAGAATCTTGTGTGAGTTTTCTATGCACACAGAGTTTAACGCATCGAATATAGGTTGACAGCGCATAACCATACCCGGACCACCGCCAAACGGAGAATCATCAATATGTCTGAAACTGCCGTGTGCAAAATTCTTTATATCCACTATCTCAATATCACAAACGCCCTTGTCCATTCCCCTTTTTATCACCGGTAATTTTAAAAAGGACTCAAAAAACTCAGGGAAAATTGTCAAAACAGAAATCTTCATAGCTTCACCCCTGCAATTGATACTTAAATTATGACGAAGACGTTTATGTTTGTCAAGTACTTACAACACGTATACCATAAGCATTAAAAATCAAGACATCGTTTGTTAGAGTGTATTCCTCGTTTGGTTTGGGGTGCTCAAAACCGTTAATTCGGTTGGCGGTATTTTTTCGTATTTTTCAATTGCATTTCTTTATCATTCGTGTTAGTATTTAACCATTGCAATGAATGTAGTCCCATTTCGAAAATTCAAAATGGGACAGCCGATTTCATCGGCTGTCGAAACACTATTCAGCGTTTCGACAAATTACAATCATTATGGGGATGATACTATGAAACTAAATGCCAAAATCTTAAAATTTGCCTGTTATATGTCGAACGTGACAATGTCGATAGTCGGCAATATGTCGCCGTTGTTGTTTTTGACATTCCGAGAACTTTACGGCATTTCATACTCTCTTTTGGGAACGCTAGTTTTAATAAACTTTGTAACCCAATTGACCATTGACCTTATATTTTCTTTCTTCTCGCACAAATTCAACATACCTTTAACCGTGAAACTAATGCCTTGCATAGCAATGTTGGGTATGTTGATGTTTGCGGCAACACCCTGGCTTTTTCCAAATGCAATTTATCTTGGATTGGTAATCGGAACAGTCATTTTCTCGCTCGGTGCAGGTCTTGCGGAGGTTCTGATCAGTCCCACCATCGCCGCATTGCCTTCAGACGATCCCGACCGTGAAATGAGCAAACTTCATTCAATCTATGCCTGGGGTGTCGTTTTCTTCGTTGTCATTTTCACCGTCTTTATAAAACTTTTGGGACAGAAGTATTGGCAATGGATGGTTATTGCTTTTATGGCTGTACCACTTATTTCGGCCATAATGTTCACCCGAACCAAAATGCCCGAAATGGAAACACCCGAAAAGACTTCGGGTGCATTACATCAGTTGAAAAACAAAACACTTTGGTTATGTTTTTTTGCTATTTTCTTGGGCGGTGCCAGCGAAGTGACAATGGCACAATGGGCTTCGGGTTACCTCGAACAAGCCCTCGGTATTCCCAAATTATGGGGTGATATATTCGGTGTTGCTATGTTTGCCGTAACACTGGGAATCGGACGAACTCTATATTCCAAGGTCGGTAAAAATATTACTAAAGTATTGTTACTTGGCGCTATTGGAGCAACACTTTGTTATCTTACCGCCGCAGTTTCAAATATTGCCATTATCGGTCTTTTAGCCTGTGCATTCACAGGCTTATGCACCTCGATGATGTGGCCGGGTTCACTGATAGTGGCTTCTGACAAATTCCCACACGGCGGTGTATTTATATTCGCCTTAATGGCGGCAGGCGGTGACTTTGGAGCATCAATCGGCCCTCAGTTAGTCGGCATTATAACAGATACGGTAATTGAAATACCGCAGGCTGTTGAATTAAGCAACGTACTTAGTATCACGCCCGAACAGCTCGGAATGAAGCTCGGTATGATCTGCGGAATGCTCTTTCCTTTCATCGGTATAATTATCTATTCAATTTTACATAAAAGCAAGAAGTCGGCTCAGTAACGAGCCGACTTCTTTTATTAAAGTGTAACACCGTCTTTAAAAATACTCAAATCACGGTTATCAAGCGTTTCGGATTTAGCAAACGTCTCACCCGACGCAATCTTAATAATATAATCATACAATTCATCTTCCAACGTTTCAAAAGATTCTCCGTTAAGCAATCGACCCGCATCAAAATCTATCCAAGCATTCTTTTTATTATAAAGCGTGCTATTACTCGAAATTTTAACGGTCGGCACGGGACAACCAAACGGTGTACCTCGGCCTGTTGTAAACAGTATAATATGCACTCCCGAAGCCATTAGTGCGCAAGATGCCACAAGATCGTTACCCGGTGCACTCAGCAAAGATAAACCTTTCCTACACACTTGTTGACCGTACTGAAGAACGTCCTCAACAGGAGCCGTACCGCCTTTTTGCACACATCCCAAAGATTTATCGGCAAGAGTTGTAATTCCACCCTCTTTGTTACCGGGTGACGGATTCTCGTCAACAAAACAACGCAAAAAATTGCCCTCTCCGAACTGCAAAACCTTAATAGGTCTTTCGGTCTTTTTGATTCCGTTTTCACAAATTGAACGCATATAATCCACCTGATAACAATTACTATTTGTTTTAGTATAAACTCTTCTAATTCTAAAAACAACAGTTTTTAACACAAAAAATATTATTATATAAATACTCTTGACAAATCGATTCTAAAGATGGAAAATATTTAGGAAACTAAACAAGGAAGTGTTTATATGAACGGAGAAAATACTTGTTGGAACCGAAGCGTTGCAGGTGTTTGCATCGTTGACGGTAAAGTCCTGCTTGCGCGTCATACATACGGTGGTGGCAAGGGTATGCTGATAATCCCCGGCGGCTATATCAACAACGATGAGATGCCCGAAACCGCCTTAAAGCGTGAATACCGTGAAGAGGTTGACCTTGAGATCGAGGTCAAGGAACTTATCGGAATGCGTTTTCAGATCAACGATTGGTATGCGGTGTTTCGCGTCGAATATGTTTCGGGAGATGCCCACCCCGATAATGACGAAAACAACGAAGTTGTATGGTTGCCGTTGTCAGAAGTCAACGGTCACGAAGATATCCCCGACCTCACTAAAAAACTAATAAACTGTGCAATTAACAACAAAGGTTTTACCGAAATACCTTACAACGGTCGTGCAACGCCACGATGTTTAATGGGATAAAACGAATAAAAAAAGAACAAGCAGTAAGAAGCTTTACACTTCCTACTGCTTGTTTTCTTGTAAAATAAATTACTCAGCAAAACCCGACTCTACAAGGGCTACAAGACCCTCAACAGCCTGTTGCTCGTCGCTACCGTCAGCAATAATACGGATGGAAGTACCGCCAACGATACCGAGTGACAGAACACCGAGAAGGCTCTTTGCGTTGACGCGGCGCTCTTCTTTCTCTACCCAGATGGAAGACTTAAACTCATTGGCCTTCTGGATGAAGAATGTAGCGGGACGTGCGTGGAGACCAACCTGATTCTGAACGACAACATCTTTAACAAACATAATAACTACTCCTTGTCTTACTGTGATACCGCCGAACTAAACGACGGAAACAAGATTTATTACCATTTTACAGACAAAAACACTATATAGTGCCTTTTTGTTAAAACCATTATACCACATTATGTCTAATAGTCAACAATTACTTTTTTGAAATCGTCAAAATTTCGTATTGCGACAAATAAAAACAAAAATAATCAACGTCGTTTGTTGAAAATCAACATAGCAAACACGAAAATTTTATATCATATCAATAAAATTTTTAAGATTTATCATCTTTTAAGAGGTCCGGACGCATTTTTTTTGTTACCTCAAGAGACTGTTGATCACGCCACTTTTTAATATTGGAATGATGCCCCGAAAGCAGTACGTCAGGCACCCTTAAACCGTGCCATTCCTCAGGACGAGTATACTGCGGATACTCCAAAAGACCGTTAAAATGGCTTTCCTCCTGAAAGCAAATATCCTCTGCCAAAACACCCGGAATCATCCTGCAAACGGCATCGGTAACAACCAGTGCAGGAAGCTCGCCGCCGGTTAATACAAAGTCACCAACCGAAATCTCTTCATCGACAATTTCGTCGATAACGCGCTGATCGACACCCTCGTAATGACCGCAAAGCAGAACTATTCTATCATATTCCGCAAGTCTTTGCGCGTCACTCTGACAAAAAGTTTTACCTTTTGGTGACATATAAATAAGGCGCGGTTTGGGTTCATCCTCGCTGTAAAGACTTTTAAAGCATTGGTAAATGGGTTCAGCCTGCATTACCATTCCTTTACCGCCGCCGTACGGTGCATCATCAACACGGTTGTGCTTATTGTTGGCAAAGTCACGGATATTATGTGCTTCAACCGATATTATTCCCGCACTTCTCGCCCTTCCGATTATACTTTCGGAAAATACCGCTTCACACATTTCGGGAAACAATGTCAATATATCAATCTTCATCATCAAATGTTCCTTCTAACGGTGTGATATAAACTATTCCCGCTTCAATATCAACACTTTTTACAAACACGGGGACATTGGGAATAAGATATTCATTGCCGTTACGTTTAATGTGCCATACGTCGTTAGCGCCAGTAGATGACACGTCACTTACAAACCCTAACTCCTCTTTTGTGTTATCATCAACGGCTTTACAACCGATTATATCCTCAATAAAATAACTTCCTTCAGGAAGTTTGCAGTCGGCACGGTCAATATATAAAACGGTACCGCGGAGTTTTTCTGCATCCTCGATCGAATCGATACTATCAGCCTTGACAAGGCAGATATTACCGTGTGCACGGACTTTAACGGTCAATTTACAACCACCGTCTTTATCGGTATATAGTTTTTTGAAGCCTGACAGAAACTCAGGTCCGTCGCACCAAGGCTGTACGCGCATTTCACCGCGCACACCATGTGTTCCGACAATTTTACCCGCCTGTAAATATTTCTTAGGCATGGCTACCTCCAAATATCTTTAATAATATATCAGAACGCCCCTCAGAAGCAACGCTCTAAGGGGCATAATTTCTTGAAAAGACGCCGTAAGATCAATCGATCTCAACGGCGATTTTTTCATTGTTGCGGTTCGCAGCGGCACGCATTACAACGCGGATAGCCTTTGCGATCCTTCCCTGTTTACCGATAACACGACCCATATCGTTTTCAGCTACGTGAAGATGGTATACGGTAACACCCTCTTCATTAGGCTCGTCCACGGTAACGGTTACACTGTCGGGCTGTGAAACAAGACCCGAAACAATAGTGACAAGCAATTCTGTCATAACAATTCTCCTGTGAAGTTCACAAGTCCTCAGAAATTAGAGAACATTGTTCTTTTTAAGAAGATCCTTAACGGTATCGGTAAGCTGTGCGCCGTTTGCGATCCACTTCTTTGCTGCCTCAGCGTCGATCTGAACGGTAGCGGGCTCGGTCATAGGGTTGTAATAACCGATAGACTCGATGAAACGACCGTCACGGGGGAATCTGGAATCAGCAACAACTACACGGTAGAAAGGAGCCTTCTTAGCACCCATACGGCAAAGTCTGATCTTAACCATTATACTGCACCTCCTGCATTTTATTTATCAATGGATTAACCATTAAATATCAAAATTTAAAATCGTTCGGCATACCTGACATCGGGAAACCGCCCGGCATACCTCTCATTTTACGTTTGAGACCCTTACCGCTCATCTGTTTGAACATTTTTTTCATCTGTTCATACTGTCTGATAAGACGGTTGACGTCCTCAACCTTCTGTCCGCAACCTGCAGCAATTCTTTTTCTGCGGGATGCATTAAGGATATCGGGTTTGGCGCGTTCTTTCGGAGTCATTGAGGTAATTATCGCCTCAACTCTCGCCATTTGCTTATCGTCGATATCCAAATCATTGACCTGATTGCCGACACCCGGCATCATCTGAAGCAATTGCTTTATATTGCCCATTTTCTTGATCTGTTGAAACTGATCAAGAAGATCATTTAAATCAAACTTGTTTTCTTCAAGCTTTCTTGCAGCTTCCAAAGCCTGCTTTTCATCGATCTGCGTCTCAACCTTCTCAATAAGTGACAAAACGTCACCCATACCGAGAATTCTCGAAGCCATTCTGTCGGGATGGAACTCTTCAAGATCGTCGATCTTTTCACCCGTACCGATAAACTTAATGGGCTTACCGATAACCGACTTGACCGAAAGCGCGGCACCGCCACGTGTATCGCCGTCAAGTTTAGTAAGAATAACACCTGAAATTTCAAGAACTTCATTAAACGATTTTGCAATGTTTACGGCATCCTGACCGACCATCGAGTCGACAACCAGCAGAATCTCATTTACTTCGACCGTCTTGCAGATGCGTTTCAACTCATCCATCAGCTCGGTATCAATATGCAGACGTCCTGCTGTATCAAGAATAACAAAATCGTTGCCGTAATCTCTGGCGTGTTTGACGGCTTCAAGAGCAGTTTTTTCGGGCTTCTGAGTGCCTTTTTCAAAAACGGGAACATCGATTTTTTCACCGAGAACCTTCAACTGTTCAATAGCGGCGGGACGGTATATATCACAACCGACAAGCATAGGTCTATGACCTTGAGCCTTCAATCGCTTGGCCAACTTGGCACTGTGTGTTGTTTTACCCGAGCCCTGAAGACCGCACATAAGAATAACCGTCGGGATTTTAGAAGCAGTATTAAGTCTCGCACCTTCGCCGCCCATAAGTTCGGTCAATTCGTCGCGAACTATCTTAATAACCATCTGAGCGGGAGTAAGACTTTCAAGAACCTTGGCGCCGATACTCTTCTCAACTATGTTATTGGTGAACTCCTTGGCAACTTTATAGTTAACGTCGGCCTCAAGCAATGCGAGACGGACTTCACGCATAGCATCTTTAAGATCAGCTTCACTAAGTTTACCTTTTGAACGCAGCTTTTTAAAAGCGACAGACAATTTTTCAGACAAACCCTCAAATGCCAAAGTATTCACCTTCTTTCTTACATATCATCAATTGCTTCTTTCAAAAGCTTTAAATTTTCATCCGAAGAATCGGATTCATAATTCTCAAATACACGTTTAACCTTATCGCATTTTTTTGCAAAACCGACCGTTTCCTCAAACCCGTTGAGTTTTTTTACAGCCCTGACAATAGCATCCCTTGCACCTTGACGGGTAATATCCTCTGTCTCAGATATTTCGGCTAACGACAGGTCATCGCAGTAATAATACTCAACAAGTCGACGCTGCTTGTCAGGCAACAGTCCGCCATAATAGTCAAGCAGTAAAACCACCTTTAAATCCTTAGGCAAGACTTTCACCTCTGTAAAGTATTTTTCGTTACAGCGATTATTATACACATAAGACTACCGTCTGTCAAGTGTTTTTCTTTACATTTTAAAAATATTTTTCTCTTCTGTTAATTTACCGAAGTTTTTACAACAACAGGGTTGAAAACGTTATTATAACAATGATATAATAAACAAAAATCAACACTTAAAGGTAGCAACAAATATGATCAAAAAATTCACAAGTATATTACTTATACTCATATTTATATTAACTTCTGCCACGCTTTGCGGCTGTTCAAGCAAAAATTTCTATCTTTACTTTGCAATTGACACAATGCCCTACAACATAGACCCTCAAAAAGCCGAAACTTACGGTGAGCTACTCGCCGTAAGAAACTGTTTCAGAGGACTGACAAAATATGATAAAAACGGAAATGCTGTGCTTGACCTCGCTAAAACCTATACAGTAAGCAATGACGGTCTCGTCTACACCTTCACTTTAAATGATGCAACTTGGGGCAACGGTGAAAAAGTTACTGCGGATGACTTTCTGTTCGCCGTTGAACGTGCCACCGACCCAATAACTGCAAGTCCCAACTCTCCCTTACTTGAATGTATTTCAGGCGCCGCCGAAAGGCTAAACGGAAATACCGAAGCGGTTTTAGGGATATCTTCGCCCGACCCTCAAACCATCGTATACACCTTAACAAAACCCGACAGCACATTTTTATCAACCTTGACACGTGCAATATTTATGCCGTGCAACCGTGAGTATTTTGAGAGTTGCGGCGGAAAATACGGACTTGACCGAAAACACATTCTGACTAACGGAACCTATTACGTTTCTCAATGGCTCACCGACCGACATTTGAAATTATCACTCGCAAAAGAAGTCAGTGAAAGGCAAAATATTGCCGAAAACGTGTTCTTAACCGTCAGTGCCAAGAATAAAACCAATGTCCAAAGAATTATTGACCGAGAGGTCGGCATCACTGTTGACAGTCTGAACGATTATTCAAAGATAGACACAAGCAAATTTACGGTTTATGCATCATATCTGAAATCATACTGCCTGGTCATAAACCCTAACACCGACTTCGGTGCAAACACCAATATAACCGCCGCATTTGCGCAAAGTATAAACCACGCCAGATATACGGTTAATATGAGCGAACGCTTCAAAACCGCAACCACGGTATTGCCCGAAAACTGCATTGTTTTCGACAGTAATATTGACACTCTATCAACTCCCAAATACTCTTTTGAATACGACGCCGAAAAATCTCGCAATGATTTTTTGACTGCTTTAAAGGAACTTCCGGGTAAAAAATTGCCCGACATACAGGTATTGACCGTCGACTCCCCCGAAATCAAAACAATTTTAACCAACATCGTTTCACAATGGCAAAGCAATCTCGGTGCCTACGTGAATATTAAAACCGTATCTACCGAAACCGAGTTAAACGAAACGGTCAACGAAGGAAATTTCACAATTGCGTTGGTTCCTTTTTCCGGCAACGCTTATGAAATACTAAAACGCTTTTCAGATACATCATCCGCTCTTTACCTTAACGACCCCAAATTTGACCTAGCGGTTCAAAAACTCCACATTTCCAATGACAGCGAATCCGCCAAAGCTTCGGTAAACACTTGTCTTCAGATCTTATCGGACAATTCCCGAATAATCCCGATAATCAATACTCCCACCGCTTTCATATACGACATTGAATATGAAAACGTCAGATTTTCAATAATCGACGGAACTGTTGATTTTTCGTGTATTTACAAAAAATAGTAATACATAATTAAACGCTTCAATCAAACACTATGTTTGAAAGGAGCGTTTTTTATGTCTGATAAGAAAAAGAAGAATATTCCGTTACCTGAAGAACCCGATGATACGGTAGACACTATTTACTGTGAGAACGGCAGTACGTTTTATAATGATATGATCTCACGCGAGGATGCCTTTCCCTATCAGTCACCTCTGCCTAAATACCGTCGCACACCCGAGCCACCCATTATTTAAAAGACAGGCGTTCCGAACGGAACGCCTGTCTTTTATTTGCCACGTATTATCAACTCTGTAGGATCCAAACCAAGCTGCTCGAGAAGTTTTGTCAACAGTCTTACAGGAAGTCCGACAACGTTAAAATAACAACCGTCTAATTTTTCAATATAAAGTGCAGTCCTTCCCTGAACAGCGTAACCGCCTGCTTTGTCCATAGTGTCACCTGTCGAAACGTAAGCCTCAATAAAGGAATCCGGCATCGGAGCAAAATACACGTCGGTCTTCTCACATCCCGATATTGTTTTGCCGTTTAAAAAAAGCGCAAGACCGCTCATAACTGTATGCTTTCGCCCCGAAAGAGACTTAAGCATTCCGACAGCATCATCATAGCTTTTAGGCTTCCCCAACACTTTATCATCACAACAAACGATAGTATCGCATGATATTATCAACGTGTCATTATCATTGAAGTTTTTTAATACCTCACTACCCTTTCGCACAGCCAAAATCTGTACCAGACTTTCGGGATCGGTAACGTCACACGACTCATTTGTATCGGCAGTGTGTATTTCAAAATCAAACCCGAGACCGTTAAGTATCTCTTTTCTTCTTGGGGACTTACTCGCAAGTATTATCTTCATTTCAAACTCCTTGACAATCATTAAAATTTAAATTATCATAAAAACAAAACATTACACACGGTGGTATTTATGATAAAAGCAATTATATTCGACCTTGACCATACCCTGTTTGACCGATACGCAACGTTGGCCGAAGTGGCAAAGATGTTACGTAAATCTTCTCTCCCCGTCAATCCCGAACTCAACGATAAAGAAATCGCAGAAATTATGATACACGCCGACAAAACCAAGGTGTATTACGGTTGGGATTGTTTAAGAGAATACATTGTCAACGAAACAAATCTTTTCACAGAGAAAATCGAAGGTACCGATTACTCCGATTTCGTATTTGACAGTTTCAACTATGTAGCCGTCCCGTTTGACTTTACGTTACCCACACTTAAAGAACTTAAAAAACAGGGATATAAACTTGGTCTTATTACCAACGGAATACCGGGGTTGCAACAAAACAAATTAAAACTGCTCGGAATCGACAGTATTTTCGACCGTATCTTAGTATCAGGTGAATATAATTGTCCCAAACCGCAACTACGCGGTTTTGAACTGATGGCCGAATGGCTGAACCTCGACCCATCGGAAATGTTGTACGTAGGCGACAACCCCGTAAACGACGTCGATGCTTCGCGCCGTGCAGGATACATACCCGTGTACGTCAACACAGCAGGCTATTGGCCACGACCCGATATTGAGCAATGCAAATACCAAGTTGAAACGGTTGCTGAAATCCCCACTCTTGTAAAGAACATAAACAATAAATAAACCGACCAAATCCCAAAAGCCGAAATCACGCTTTTGGGATTTTGAATTTTAAAAAATTATTGCTTCGGTTTCAGCTTTTTCTTGCTGCCATCAGGGTTCTGAATATAGGTATTATCAAGAATACCTGTCAGAGACGCTTTATAAGAGTCAATATACTCACGTCGCAACGCGGCACGTTCTTTCTGTTCCTCTTCGGTCAATTCTCTTTCGCGAGAAATACGTGTAAGTTCTGAAATTCTGTCAATCTTTTTTTGATCCATTTTTATCACCGAATATATAATAACACACAAAACACAATTTGTGAAGCAAAACTTCTCAAACTCTTGATTTTATACCCTCTTTGTTATAATATAAATATATTATTAAAAACTTTAGTGGAATATATTCAGGTGGAAATTTATGAAAAACTTATTAAAATATATGAAACAATACCGTGTAGAAGCGGTACTCGGTCCACTTTTCAAACTGACCGAAGCATTGTTTGAGTTGTTTGTACCTTTGGTTGTAGCCGACATAATCGATAAAGGAATAACGAACGGCGACAAGCCCTATATTATTACGCGCGGTTTACTTATGGCGGCTTTGGGTATAATCGGCTTTATTTGCGCTTTAATTGCTCAATACTTTGCGGCCAAAGCCTCGGTTGGTTACGCCGCAAATTTAAGAAACGCTTTATACAGGAAAATCAACTCTTTCTCTTTCACCGATATTGATACCATAGGAACATCCACCCTGATCACTCGTCTTACAGGTGACGTTAATACGGTTCAGACCGGTGTAAACCTCGCTTTAAGACTGTTATTACGTTCGCCTTTTATTGTATTCGGCGCAATGATAATGGCATTTACAGTTGACGTTAAATCGGCGCTGATTTTCGCGGCATCCATACCCGTACTTACCGTAATAGTAGTTTCGGTAATGGCCGTTACGGTTCCTCTTTATAAAAAGATACAGCAAAAGCTTGACACAGTCACTCTTAACACACGCGAATCTTTAAAGGGTGTCAGAGTCATTCGTGCCTTCAGGCAGGAAGATGAAACGGTCGATACATTCAATCAAAGCAACGACCAACTCAACGCATTACAACGCACCGCCGGTAGAGTTTCCGCTTTAATGAACCCACTAACTTATATAGTTGTCAACACTGCCGTTATTGCAATAATCTGGATCGGCGGTCACCGCGTATACGACGGCAGTCTGACACAGGGTCAAATTGTCGCTTTATATAACTATATGTCACAGATTCTCGTCGAGTTGATAAAACTCGCAAATATGATAATGACCGTTAACAAAGCACTTGCTTCGGGTTCGCGAATCAATACAGTCCTCTCAACAGAAAATTATCAAAATCTTCCGACCGATAATTCTTACGCTCCCCAAGATTATGCAATCGAGTTCAAAAACGTTTCCTTCAAATACAACGGTGACGCCGAAAACGCTCTGGATAATATAAACTTCACCGCATCAAACGGTGAGCATATCGGAATAATCGGAGCAACAGGTTCGGGCAAATCAACACTGGTCAACCTCATTCCTTGTCTCTACGGAGCAACCGACGGATTAGTTGCGTTAAACGGTCGCGACGTAAAGACTATAGGACGCGATGAACTTTGCCAAAAGATCGGTATGGTTTTGCAAAAATCTGTCTTGTTCAAAGGAACAGTGCGTGAAAATCTGCTTTTAGGCGGAAAGACGGCCACCGATGAAGAACTGTGGGAAGCCCTTGCCGCCGCTCAAGCTGATGAAATCGTGAAAAACAAAGGCGGATTGGAAGCTGAAATCGAACAAAACGGACGCAACCTTTCCGGCGGTCAACGTCAGCGTCTTTGCATCGCCCGTGCATTGGTAGGAAATCCAAAAATACTTATTTTAGACGACAGCGCCTCTGCACTTGACTTTAAAACCGAAGCCGATTTAAGAAAAGCGATGTCATCACTACCGCAGAATCCCACCGTAATTACCGTATCGCAAAGAGTTTCATCGGTTATGAACTCGGATAAAATAATCGTATTAGATGACGGCGCAGCTGTTGGTATCGGCACTCACCTTGAGTTACTTGAGAACTGCCCTGTTTATGCCGACATTTGCCGTTCACAGTTGGAAGAGGAGGAAATGTAATGAAAAAACAAAGTACAGCCTTAAAGCAACTGTTGAATATGCTCGGAAAGCAAAAAATTATTTTTGCATTTTCCCTGATTCTTGCAGCAATCGGAGTAGCGTTATCACTTTATATCCCTGTTCTTGTCGGCGATGCCATCGACTGTATCGTTGGAAAAGGCAACGTAGATTTCGCAAAAATCACTAACATTATTTTTAAAATAATTCTTGCCATTGCTCTCACCGCCATCTCACAATGGCTGATGACAATTTGTAACAACCGAATAACCTTCCGTCTTGTGCATGACCTTCGTGCAAAAAGTTTTTCGAAATTACAGAAACTCCCATTATCTTATATCGACACGCATCCGTACGGAGATATTGTAAGCCGAGTCATTTCCGATGTTGACACATTAGCAGACGGTTTACTTATCGGTTTTTCACAACTGTTCACTGGCATAATTACCGTTTTAGGCACCGTTGTCCTTATGTTTGGCATCAACTGGAAGATTGCACTGATAGTTGTTATTCTTACACCTGTTTCCCTGCTTGTCGCCAAATTTATTTCCGACCGCACCTACAGTATGTTTAAATTGCAATCCGAAACCCGTGGAGAACAAACTGCTTTTATTGATGAAACCGTTGGTAATCAAAAGGTAATAAATGTCTTTGGTCACAATAAAGAGGCCATCGAGAAGTTTGAAAAGATAAACGAGCGATTGAGAAAATACTCACTGCGTGCCATCTTCTTTTCTTCAATGGTTAACCCCTCCACGCGCGTTATCAACGCAACCATTTACGCTCTTGTCTGCCTTGTCGGTGCCTTGTCTGTAAACAACGTATTTACCGTTGGTGCGTTGTCGGTATTGCTCAGTTATTCAAGTCAATACGCAAAGCCCTTTAATGAAATCTCGGGTGTTATCACCGAGCTTGCCGCCGCATTAGCCTCGGCGGAACGCGTATTTGAACTCATCAATTCTGACGAGGAAATACCGGATACCGACCTTTATGAATTACCTGCCTCTGAAGGCAAGGTCAACCTTGACAACGTTTCCTTCTCTTATGTCCCCGAAAAACCTCTCATAAACGGTATAACGCTCAATTTCCAAAGCGGTCAGCAGATTGCCATTGTCGGCCCCACGGGTTGTGGTAAAACCACCCTTATAAATCTGCTTATGCGCTTCTACGACGTCACCGATGGCAGTATTTCGGTCGACGGACACGATGTGAGACAGGTCACCCGTCATAGTTTGCGAGAAAATTACGGTATGGTTTTGCAGGAGACTTGGTTGAAATCGGGAACCATCCGCGACAATATCACAATGGGCAATCCCGATGCAACCGATGAAGAAATAATTACCGCTGCCAAGTCAACCCACGCTCACAGTTTCATAAAGCGACTTCCCGACGGATATAACACTGTTATCGGTGAAGACGGCGGAAGCCTTTCGGAAGGACAGAAGCAGTTGCTTTGTATCACAAGAATAATGCTCTGTCTGCCCCCTATGCTCATACTTGACGAAGCCACTTCATCTATTGACGTTAAGACCGAAATGCATATCCAACACGCCTTCAAACGGCTTATGGAAGGCCGCACAAGCTTTGTGGTAGCACACCGTTTGTCCACAATCAAGCACTCAGATGTGATACTTGTAATGAAAGACGGTAATATTATCGAGCACGGCAGTCATAAGGAATTGCTCAAAGCCAAAGGCTTTTACTATGATCTTTATAATAGTCAATTCACATAAAAAAAGAAAAAAAATAACAGCCCTCGAGGGCTGTTATTTTTTTTACATTATTCAGCATACTTCCAATTAAGGGTATGCTTACCGTCATCCTTTTGATAAAGGTTAATCCAATCAAGAATAAGTTTGTTTGAATTCTCCCACTCGTCAGGATTTTGGGTTATGGGATTTCCGGGAGCATTCTCGAATCCAACTGCCATACTATAGATAAAATACATACTATGGTTAAATGCTTCCAAATCCTCAATGGTGTTGTAGTTGTAAGTGAAGAAAAGATTGCCGTCACAGGTAAACGACATTTGTGTGTCATCCCACAAGAAGCCGTATGTATGGAAACCGTCACCGAGAACCGCACCTTCATCAGGGCAGGAATATTTTCTATCGTTACCGTACTTATCGTCAAGCGCAGTGTGCTCGTATTTCGCCGTACCGCCACCGGTAGGCCATCTATGGCAATTTGCAGCATAGGATTTCGAATTTCCAAAGCATTCAACAATATCTATTTCGCAATGCAGGAATGCAGGCTCTTTTTCATCCATGGATGACATCAGATCATCCGTGCCTGTCCACCAAGCAGTCCAAAAACTGTCACCGTGAGGCATAACCTGACTAATTTCGGCATAACCGTATTTATATTCCATTATATCAGTTGTTCTGATCATACCGCCGTAGTAGTAATTTTCATCCTGACGGGCACAAATATGGAATTTACCGTCTGCGACAAATACATCACTTGGTTTGGAAGATCGAACCGAGGTTTTGTCGTTTTGTCCGTTGTTTGTACTTTTCTCATCAAGCTGTTTCCACTTGGTAGTGTCAAGCTTGTTGCCGTCAAAGTCATCACCCCAAGTCTTATGAAAGGTGGTAGACTTGTCATAAGAATTCATGGCGGCCTCATAAGAACCTGTGTAAGAAACAGAATCCTTAACATCACCCTTTAAAATCTTGGCAAATTCACTAACAGCCATGGCAGTTGCATGAGCACTACCGCCGTTCAGATAGATCTTTTTACCTTTGACGGTAATTTTAAATTCATCATAATTGGTGATCTTCTCAACACCGTCGCGCGAGGTGTTACCTACAACGATCTCATACTCCTCGGGAGCAGTGTTTGTATCATGATTTATGTTGAGCATATAACCGGTCTTTTGGTACACGCTTTCAACGATTTTTTCCATCTCAACCTCAGTCAGCCAGGAAGAGTTATAATGAGGACGGACAAATTGGAATTTTCCGATGTTTACACCGTTGACGGTGATGGTTTCAAAGTTGCCTTCTGCGACTTTAGAGTAATCAATACCGCCCTTCACACCCTCAGGCTTTACAAAATTCTCAACAAAATACTCTGCAGCAACCTTCAAAGTATCAGGACTTTTTGAGTATATGCAGATCTTCTTTCCGATAGTGCATATAACATAATCGTTATAATGACCACCCGTTTTTTCTTCAAGGTAAGCAGCAGCAACTTTAGACTCCTCGCGGTTGGTCAGACCGATAAGAATTTCATATCGGTCAGTACCGTCCTCGGTATCAGCGCAATTACGACTATTAACTTTTAACTTTTCCTTCAACTTTTTGAAAACAATATGTGCGACAGCAGAACTGCCTTCATCACCGTCAGCACGAACAACGCGATATACTGCTTCACCGTCTTTAATGAAATTTACATCAGCAGTGCTGATACTGTTTTTAACAGTTGAATCACTTTGAGAGTCGTTATTACCCAAACCGCATCCCATCATAGCCGTCACAAGTAAACCAACGCATAAAATAATACTAAATATTCTCTTAAATGTATTCATCGCAGTATAACCTCCAAAATCATTAGACATAAAAACCTATAAACTAAATATTTTTCAAAATCTCAACGAGATATTCAAAACAACGAATGGCGCTTTCAACATCAAGGCGCTCGTTTACGGTGTGCACATCTAAAATATCGGGTCCTAAAGACACGGCATCCATTCCGGGAATCTTATCAGAGATCACACCGCATTCAAGTCCCGCATGAATGGTATTTACCGTCGGTTTTACACCAAACTTATTCTCATAAACCTTGACCATTTTATCGCGCAATGGAGAAACCTCGTTATACTCCCAAGCAGAATATCTGTCCGAAAAATCCGAATTAAACTTGGATTTGTTAGCAGCCTTTATAACCTGCTTGGCAATAACGTCAAGATCATCGTTTACCATACTGCGGATAAGAGCTTCGGAATGAAACTGTCCATCCTCAAGATCGCTGACACCGGTGTTCAATGAAGTGATAACACCCGTATCTCCTTCTTTTATTACGCCATCGGGCACAGTATTGAGATAAGAAATCACTCTGTTACCATCTTCATAGCTCAAACATTCAAAAGTACCTTCTTCACAAGTCAGTTCAAGTTTAGGTTCGTCGTCGGTACCTTTCGCCAACTCAACGACCTGATCAAACAAAGTATTCAAACGCTCAATAAAGTCTTCATCGTCTGCAACAACAACCTCTGCAACACAAACACACGGAATAGCGTTAAACTTTGTACCGCTTTTATACGAAACAAGGTTATACTCAACGCCGCAGTTCATGATCAACTTTGCAAGACACAAAGCGGCATTAAGTCGACGGCGATGGATTTCGCAGCCCGAATGTCCGCCTTTAAGACCGTTCAGGGTGATTCGGCATTTGGTACCATTCACATTGACTGTTTCGAACTTTTCATTAACGGTAGCTGTCAAGCCACCCGCGCATCCGCAAAGCAATA
Source organism: Clostridia bacterium (assembly GCA_017629275.1). Classification (GTDB taxonomy): domain Bacteria; phylum Bacillota; class Clostridia; order Oscillospirales; family Acutalibacteraceae; genus UMGS172. The sequence goes on along the minus strand of JAGBXM010000146.1, from coordinate 18,130 downwards.
TTCCCTCTTCTTCGGAGTCAAGATTGATTAGATTTTTGCCCGAGAGCATACTTCCGTCAAGACCTGCCGCTCCGAAAAGACCGGTTTCTTCGTCCATCGTAAGCAATATTTCAAGCGGCGGCAGCTGCAATTCTTTGTCCTGCACCAAAGCCAATGCAAATGCAACGGCGATTCCGTCATCACCGCCAAGCGTTGTATCTTCGGCTAAAATATATTTTCCGTCAAACTTTAATTTTAACGGGTCTTTGGTAAAATCGTGCGTGGATTCAGGTGTCTTTTCGCATACCATATCCAGATGTCCCTGAATAATTATCGGGTCGGAATCTTCATAACCTTTTCCAGCCGTTTTCTTGATAATAACATTACCAACTTTATCAATAACCGCATCACAACCGTTGTTTTTTGCAAAGTCATAACAAAACTTTGCAATTTCGGCAGTATTGCCCGACCCGTGCGGAATTCTGGTCAATTGTTCAAAAATCGCAAAAAAACTATGTTTATAGGGGAAATTTTCAGAAATAATCATTTTGTACATCCTTAAATCTTAATCAACAATGGGACGTCGAGACGCCTTCCCTTTTATCTTAATATTTTACACCATAACAACTATTATTGCAACAAAAAAATAACCTGCTTTAAGTCAACTTAAAGCAGGTAAACATCTATAATTACTTTAAAGCAGCCAACAGGTCATCTACCTTATCGGTGTTTTCCCATTTTACACCGAGTTCTTCACGGCCGATGTGACCGAGAGCCGAAAGCTTGGAATAAATCGGGGTACGCATCTGGAAAGCGTCAATAATTGCCGCGGGGCGAAGGTCAAACACTTCATTTACAGCATCAGCAATTCTTTCGTCAGAAAACTTGCCGGTACCAAATGTATCAACCATAACCGAAACGGGCTTGGCAACACCGATGGCATAGGCCAACTCAACCTCACACTTGGAAGCAAGACCTGCTTTTACGATGTTCTTGGCAACGTAACGCGCTGCATAAGCGGCAGAACGGTCAACCTTAGTTGGATCCTTACCGCTGAAAGCGCCGCCGCCGTGACGGGCATATCCGCCGTAGGTGTCGACAATGATCTTACGTCCCGTAAGTCCTGTATCACCCTGAGGACCACCCACAACAAATCGGCCTGTCGGGTTTATGTATATTTTAGTATCATCATCCATAAAGTCTGCAGGGATAATAGGTTTGATAACCTTTTCAAGAATATCGGCGCGAAGAGTTTCAAGTGAAACGTCGGCACTATGCTGACTCGACACAACAACTGCTTCAACTCTTTCGGGTTTACCGTCAACATATTCAACCGTAACCTGAGTTTTACCGTCGGGGCAAAGATAACCGAGTGTCCCGTCTTGTCTTACTTCGGTAAGCTTGCCAGCAAGCTTATGTGCCAAAGAGATCGGCATGGGCATCAATTCGGGTGTTTCATCACAGGCGAAGCCGAACATCATACCCTGGTCACCTGCACCGTGCAGATTATATGTATCCTCATCACCGCTTTTAAGTTCCAAAGATTTATCAACACCTAAAGCAATATCAGGTGACTGCTCGTCGATAGAGACCATAACGGCGCAGGTATTTCCGTCAAAACCTTGCGAGGGATCATTATAACCGATATCACAAACTGTTTTGCGTACAATCTTCGGAATATCAACCTTTGCGGTAGTGGTGATCTCACCCATAACCGTTACAACACCCGTAGTGCAGAAGGTCTCACAAGCAACACGAGCCATAGGATCCTGAGCAATAATAGCATCAAGAACAGCATCGGAAACGCTATCCGACACCTTGTCGGGATGACCCGCAGTCACCGATTCAGACGTAAACAAAAACTTACCCATAATTTTTCTCCTTTAAAATTTAAACTTTATATCCCAATTTTCAAACAAAAAAACCTGCTCCCGAAAGAAGCAGGTCAAAAACCTCATCTTTCGGTAAACACCGCCGGATTTAGCACCTTGTAAAAACAGGTTGCTGGGCTTCACAGGGCCGGTCCCTCTGCCACTCTTGATAAGGACATATTCAATTTCCGTTATGTATTATATCATTGTTTTCTTGTTTGTCAATAGTAAATTTTAAAACTTAACAGTACCGCCTAAGAAGATCACAAATACAGCAGTCGCCGCGGCCGCAACAATAATACAACCAACTGTAAGTAATATCGAACGCAAACCGGAGCCTTCTGCATACGCCCTACGCTTGGAAAGTCCCAAACGTCCAAAGGCCGCAGTGATCGGTTTATAAATAAGCAACGTCAATGCCGCATTTATAATTGATTTAATTGCATTAAACGGCAACAAAAGCGACGGTATAAGTCCAATTACCGTTCCTCTGGGCACACCCATATAATATGGAGTGACAAACAAATTGGCAAGTAACATTATCGAAGTAACGGCCAACACCGACATACACATCGCAAGAATGGCGCCCGAAAACGATCTCTTGTATTTATATACCAATCCTGCAGTAACCGAAAATGCGGCACTCGACAAGAAATTCATAATCAGACCATATACACCGGTTGACGACGTTGTAATAAGTTCGATCAAAGGAACAATAACCGAACAAATCAACCCTGCTAAAGGCCCATACATCAAAGCCGAAATAGCAATTATTGCATCCTTCAGGTCGAATGTCAAAAAACTCACTTTAAAAGGTAAAATACAGGAAATAAGATATGCAATAGCACACAAAACCGCAACTACGGTCATCTTTTTGACGTTAACAGATTTATTGGTCATAATAGCCTCCCAAAATTAAAAACCGCCCTGAAACACAAGGCGGAACAACAAACACAAATAAAGCGTTTTCGTATCTTCTTTCATCCGGACTTTAACCGTCGGCTTTGGAATCTCACCAAATCAGCTTAACGCTCGCGGGCTTAAAGTGAAAACTTCATACCGCCGGTGGGGACTCTCACCCCGCCCTGAAGATCATATTCATTTGACTTTTGTATTATATCTCAAAACTACGGTTATGTCAACATACATCTGCACTACAAAATATACACCGCATAAAAACAAGCACATTGTAAAAAGAAAATTAAAGGTATACCAAAAACAAATCGGTTTTTTTGCGTTTTGTGGCGAACCAGACACATGGTAAAATACATAGCCGCGCTGCCGCCCAAAACCGCAAACAAAAACAATGTTGCCTCGCTTATCCTCCAACGACTGTTTTTAGCCTTTAACTTGTCAACTATTACCAAAACAACCGATATAATGGAAATCAATACCATATATGTCAAAAATATATACTCAGCAATCGACATTTTAACCTCTTTTTTTGCAAAAAATACATTGTTATTTTATAAAGATTATAATATAATTAAATATATATTTCAACCATTAAAAGAAATGAGGAGAAAAGTATGCCTGAAAACCGAATAAAACGTGCAGGCATAATTTCTGTTGCTCTCATTATAGCGGTTATCTATACGTTGGCTATAATTCTGTGTACTGTAATTATTAGAAAAGACGACCCTCTTCTGTCGGGCGGCACTCCCTCATCAACATACATTGACACCTCCTCTGTTGACGGTTTTACATCTTCAAACATCACAAGTTCGTATGACAACGTTACTTCTTCTGTTATTTCAAGCATATCAACCGACACCTCGTCAGAAGATAAAGGTTCTTCAAACGCCTATTCCTCAGATGTTTTGAATAACGTAAGCAGTGCCGCTTCAAATACTTCATCAAACTCTCAAACTTCTTCCTCTGTAACTTCGACAACGAGTTCATCTTTGATCTCTTCCGTCACATCTTCGCATGTTACGTCTTCAAACAACTCTATACAACCGCAAAAATCATTCACTTCGGGTATATGGTACTCATTCGAAGATCTTAATTTCAAAACGTTGGACTACAAAGGCTTTAAATCAAAGGTAGACAAAATGTTTGACGATGCCGTAAGTCTGGGTGCCGATGCAGTAATATGTCAAGTAAGACCGTTCGCCGATGCTTTGTATTACTCAGATTACTTTCCCTTAAGCGAAATTCTCACAGGTAAGCAAGGTAAAGACCCCGGTTACGATGCACTTGACTATATGGTCAGTGCGGCACATTCAAGAGGGTTACAGATGCACGCATGGCTAAACCCTTACCGCGTAACACTTTGGAGTGCCGACCATACGCTTCTTGCCGATGATAATCCTGCTAAAATCTGGCTTACCGACGATGACCCCAATAACGATCGAAACGTGTTAAAATACAACAACCGACTTTACTTCAATCCCGCAGTAAAAGAGGTTCAGACGCTGGTTCTCAACGGAGTTCGTGAGATAGTAAATAATTACGAGGTGGACGGTATTCATATTGACGACTACTTCTACCCTTCAGACCCTCACGTTGCAGACGGATTTGATAAACCCGAATATGATAACTACGTCTCAAATGGAGGCAATCTCCCGCTTGATGATTGGCGACGCAATAACATAAACGTACTCGTTTCAGGGATTTACCGTGCCGTCAAAACAATCGATAATTCGGTTGTCTTTGGTGTGAGTCCCTCATATCATATCTCAAATAACGGCACCGATGACAACTACAAATTCAAATATGCCGATATAAAGAAATGGATGACTGCATCGGGGTATATTGATTACATAGCGCCGCAGTTGTATTTCGGCTATCAATATCCGAATGATGAGATCAAATACGATTATCTTCTCAATCTGTGGACCTCTTTAAGCCGTTTGCCGAGAGTGAAGATATATATCGGACTTGCCGCATATAAGATCAACGATGCAACCGCCGACCTTTCCAGCGGCGAATGGATAACCGAGAACGATATTTTGGCAAGACAAACCACCGATGCTAAAAAATACAACTGTGACGGTGTTTTTATATTCTCTTATTCGGGATTGTTTAACGATGATCCTCTGAACGCCGAACAACGTAACAACCTTTCAACTGTATTGAAAAAATAATTTTATAAGACGTCAAAATCCGGGGAGCTTTAAAAATGAAAGAGACAACAAAACCTTTTCACCTAAAACTAAAAGTCATACTTCCAACTTTACTGTTGGTCACCGCGATAATAATATTAGCGGCGGCAGCGGTGTTCTTTCTGCTTGATAGAAATGATGCCGATGTCCCCACTAACAATTCTTCGGTCAACAGCACCGTGTCTACACCCCAACAGCAACCAACCATTGCAGAAAAAAACCGCCTAAACAATTTCAACGGCATTTCTGCGGTACCAGGTGTTGATTTTATTACCGAAGGTATGACGTTTGATGAAGCGGTTGAAGACTCAAAGAAACTGATCGACACTATTAAAAATGACGGTTTTAACACTGTTGAATTAACGCTCAACCACAAAGACGGTCTTATCATCAACAACAAAGCATTTTCATCGGAATACAGCAACCTTTTAAAAGAATTCTATACTTACGCAAGATCACAGAACATTTCGGTCATCACTGCAATTGATATTCATTCATTAACTAAAAGCGGTATTGCCGACACCGACAGTGTTGAAAAAATCGCAACGGCGTTAGCAAGCGATGATATAAAGAATTACTCTGATGCAGTTTTATTCAAGAATTTGTATATCCAACCGAGTGAAATGCCAGAAGATACAACCGAACTTGAACTGTTGAGCAACGTATCGGTCACCGCAAAACGGTTATATGAAGCGGTCGCCGCGGCTGATCCGACCCTTTATACCGGTGTTGAGATCAATACAACGGCAATGCCCCAAGATGCAATATGTAACGTTCAGCAATGGTTCAACGGCAAATTTATTGATTACGTTATTATTTTTGATCCTTATTCGACCGAAACCGACGATGTCAGTTTTATGACCTATTTTGAAGATTGGCGTTCAAAATTTAAGGAAGGCACCGATATTTTCTGCAAACTCGACTACTCGAAAATCGGTAGTAAAGAAAAAGGCTGGGAAATGACCGACCAGATTCTCAGACAGCTTCAGGCTTTGGAGACCATGAAGGTCGACAATTATATACTTGACTCCTATGACGACTACTCAAGCGACAAGACCGAAAGCCGTGATGCCGTCGTTAAGTTCCTGCAGGATATGTGGGGGGACGACTATATATTAAAAGACTTATCTGTTTCGCGTCCCGAAAAAAACACATTTAATACGAGTGAGGGCACCGTTATGCTTGCAGGCGGCTCAGACCCTTCATTTAAACTGACCTTAAACGGCGAAGAAGTCAAACGAAGTGATATGGGTTATTTCTCACTTGACCTCAAGTTGAATCTGGGACTTAACACCTTTAAATTAGAACACAAAGGTATCACCAAAACCTATAAAATCACTTATGACCGTACGGTTATCAAGAGTTTCTTCCCTTCCGAAAAGGTGAAATTGCCCAGTCAGTCAACGATTATAGTCACTTGTACTGCCGTGCCGAGCAGTAAAGTTACTGCTACATTAGGTGATACTCAGGTGACCTTGACCGAAGAGCCGATTTTCGATGGTAACGGAATTTTAGACGAAGAATTCAGTTTATATAAAGGTACAATCGTTCTTCCAAAAGTCACCGGTAAAGACAAGGATTATGGGAAAATTCTTTTCACTGCAAATTCAGTATACGGAACCGTAACAAAGAAAAGCAGTAACGTAATTATCGAAAAAGAAGTCGAACCCGAACCCGAGCCTCTTCCCTCAAAACCTTCAAGCGGCAAATATGTTAATGTTGGAACAACCTACGTTGCAGAAGTAGTCAATTGGCAGGCCGAAACGTTCAGTTACAGCGATTCAAACGATCTTTCACGTCCTACCAACAACTATCTGCCCAAAGGCACACTCGACTACTGTTCTAACAGCCCGATATATTCCTCAGGCGGATATATGAAGGTTCTGCGTTACGGCAATATGCTGTATACAACCTCCTCTAAAGGTGTTGTAAACATCAACGTTTATAAGGGCACACTTCCCGACCACAACACAATCGGGGTTGCAGGCGTTACAAACACAGGCCGACACACTCAAATCGTGCTTGATACACTTTGGAAAGCGCCATTCCGTTTTGATCTCAAGCCTCAAAGCTATAAGAATGAATCTGCAAGCGGCCGCGATTACACGATAACAAGCGCCACCTATTCTTACATCGACATAACCTTCTGCTATACGACACTTGTTTCAGGTGACGTTATAATTCCTGAAAGCGATCCCGTTTTCAAAAGTGCCGAATGGATCAAGAACGAGGGCGACTACACCTTGCGTCTCCACTTAAAAAATACCGGTAAATTCTACGGTTGGAGTGCCGAGTATAACGATGCGGGACAGCTTGTATTCTCCTTCCTTAACCCTGCTAAAATCACCGCCGCCGATAATGCTTACGGATACAGACTTGACGGTATAATTGTTGCCATTGATGTCGGTCACGGCGGTAACGACGTTGGTGCCGCAGGTTCAAACAAGAATTTCCAGGAATCTCATTTGAACTTGATTCTTGCCAACAAATTAAAAGCAGAGCTTGAATCATTAGGTGCAACAGTATATATGACTCGTTACGACAATAATTCAAACCCATCGTCCGACCAACGAATGAAGCTCTTGAGAGATTATAGAGTTGATTACTGCATTGCCATACACCGAAATTCAAGCAGTTCTTCATCGCCGCGCGCCTTCAATTCTTATCATTTTAACGCCTTCTCATCAGACGCGGCAAAGTTGATTTATAAACATACAAACGAATACACTTCAGATACTTTGACGGCTATTTATAACAGTTCCAATCCACTTCACGGCAATGGTAAACTGTATAAAGAGACCCAATGGAGCGGCACAAAGTGGCACTATTTCTACACCGCCCGTCAGACCGACTGCCCCGTTGTATTGACCGAAAACGGTTTTATGTCAAACGCCGCCGAATACTCCGATATGATTCGCGACGACTTTAACAATGAATGTGCCAAGGCGCTGACCAAAGGCATTGTGGCTTACTTTGTATCAATTCAATAACCACACAAGCAACCCTTACGGAATTTACTCCGTAAGGGTTGCTTTTATATAAACGACTTTTCGAGTTCTTTCTTTAACCTAGCAATAATTCGCTTTTCCAATCTTGAAATATATGATTGAGAAATGCCCAGAATATCAGCAACTTGCTTTTGCGTGTGTTCCTTATTTCCCGCAAGACCAAACCTCATACTCATAATCTCTTTTTCTCTATCATCAAGCCTTTCAATCTGCAAATTAAGCAGTCTCTTTTCATCCTCGTGCTCTACCCTTCCGCCGACCTCATTACCGTCACTTCCCAATACGTCGGACAACAACAGTTCATTACCGTCCCAGTCAACATTCAGTGGTTCATCAATAGATATTTCGGTTTTTAAAACCGTTGACTTTCTCATATACATCAGAATTTCGTTCTCAATGCATCTTGAAGCATAGGTGGCAAGTTTGATATTTCTATCCAAACAAAATGTATTGACGGCCTTTATAAGACCGATAGTACCGATTGAGATAAGATCCTCAACCCCTGCCCCTGCCGCATCATACTTCCTCGCAATATAAACGACAAGGCGCAGATTATGAACGATAAGTTTTTCACGCGCTTCGTCGACTCGGTCTGTATTCAATAATTGTAAGGCTTCTGCTTCCTCATCCGATTCGAGCGGAGGCGGTAATGTTTCCGGACCGTTAATATAAAAACTCGAATTAACAAGCCCTAGCTTTTTAAGAATATTTCGTAAAATTATATGTAATTTAGTTGCTATAATCTTCATATCGTCACCATTAATTTAAATTTGCAGACATTCAGGCGGAATAATTAAAGAGCATTCGTCATCTATTTTCGTTTCGGTCAAAACTATTATAGGTTTAACCAAACGAAAGGTTCTTCCATTATCATACACCTCAGCCTGATCAATCATAACACTACCCAATAACCGTTCTCCCGATACGGTCTTAACCATACTTATACGAAACCGTTTAGCAATATCGCTTTCACTCGGACACTCTAATTTCATAATGAAGTCCACTTGTTGTCCAAACAGTTTGCTACCAATAGATCTATCAGCAATGATCATAACGCTACATCCGAATACATCACTCAAACCGTGTCCAGTATCAACCATGGCGGTACCCACAACAGTCTTTCCATTAAAATACAAAGTTACCGAACAACGTTTTGCTGATACAGCTGACTTTTTAGTTACTTTACCAACGAGCACAAATACAACATAAAAGCCGACCGATACGGCAATGAGAACAACGGGAGATATGTCAAAGTACACAACTCCGTTATTTACCGACATTCCTCTCGGTTTAAATAACATCCAAATCGCCGACATAAGACCGCCATACAACAACGTCACTGAATAAAAAGTAAACAAACAACGTAAAAATCTCTTTGGGTGTTTATATCCAAAAGCAGCAAATACGGTTACTAAAGCCGATATTATATTCAGTAAAAGTTCAAGATAAACCTTTAAGTCGGGCAAAAAAATATATAAAGAAAACAACGATGCGATCAATGATGATATTATTTTTCTTATATTGGAAATCTTACATCCCGTAAGTCTTGAAGCAAGACTCAGCAAGAGATAATCAAGTATAAGATTGATAAACAACAGTACGTCTACGTAAATAACCACCAACCGTCACCGTCCCCATCAAGTGTGAAACTACTGTCAACGACAACACAAATATTATAATATTTCGACCCTGTCGAAAACGGTAACTCTGTGGTATAAAAAAATTAAATTTAATGTAGAATAGAGAATAAAACAGATAACAATATCACCAGAGCAGAACTCACTGCGCCAAATATTATCCTGATTTTATTTTTCTTTCGGTCGGTATATCTAAGGTAACCGCAATGCGGTTTCGATTTATTTATACTATCGCTGTTATAACTCAAAACTCCGAAATAATCCGCAGTAATTCGCCGCGCTTCACGTTCAAGTTCGTCTAAATTAAGCGATTTATTCTCATTAACTATAAAAAACGCTTTATCAAAATATTCACTTCCCGTATCGTTGATTTCAATTATTCTCTTATTTACACCTCTAAGCATTTAATCCTCCAAAAACATATTAAACTAACTCGATTTGATTTTTGACAGATAAATTGTCTTTAAACGGTTGTCAAGTACTTTTTTGAAATTTTGGTAAAATAATACGCTTTGTAACATCTAGTTTACATAAATATTGTGGATAACTCTGTGGAAAAGTTGAAAAACTGCACTTGTACAAGCCTTTTTTGACAAACATTTACATAATTCACGGCATTATGTAACCCTACAAATTGTAAACTCTAATAAAATTTGCTTGACTTTTCCGATTGATTTGTTCTCTTAAATATTATATAATTAATGTCGAAATCAAAAGAAAAATATGATCAAAAAGGATGAAAACTCAATGCCTGTTCACTCCCCTTTTGTCACACAGAAAGACGGGAACGTATATATATCGGGTGTCCCACACTTTGGACTCGAAGAAACGCTTGATTGCGGTCAGGCCTTTCGTTGGCAGCCCTTTGACGAAGAGTCTTGGATCGGTATTGCTTTGGGACGAAAACTTCGCGTAGGCCACAAAAACGACATAATTACTCTATATGACTGTTCCCTGAAAGAATACGAAGAAAAATGGCGCTCGTATTTTGATATTGACCGTGATTACGGCAGTATAATAGAAATTATCTCAACCGATGAAACGTTAAAAAAAGCCGCTGAAGAAAACAGCGGCATAAGAATATTAAAACAAAACACCTGGGAAGCGCTTTGTTCTTTTATCATTTCTCAAAATAACAATATTCCTCGCATAAAAGGTATCATAGAACGTCTGTGTGAAAGCTTTGGCTACCCTTTAAGTGACGGTGGATACACCTTCCCCGAAGCTGAAATAATAGCCAAGCTTACACCTGAAGACTTGGCACCTATCCGTTCGGGGTTCAGAGCCAGATACATAATTGACGGGGCTAAAAAATACGTCAGTAAAGAAATAGACCTTAACCTCATAGCAACCGCAGATATTGAAACCGCACGCGCAGAATTGATGAAAATAACGGGTGTCGGCGTAAAGGTTGCTGATTGTACTTTACTGTTCGGTTTTCAAAGAATCGACGCCCTGCCCCGTGACGTATGGATAAAACGCGCAATAGAAGAATATTTCAAAGGCACCTTCCCCGAATGCGCTTCTCGATACGCAGGTATAGCACAGCAATACCTTTTTAACTACATCAGAAAACACAGTTCTTAAACAAAGACCCGACACTATAATTTAAGTGTCGGGTCTTTTAATCAATCATCAACTTCTCTTGTAGTAAGAAAATGCACGGTTCTCTCAACAGAATCTTTTGAGTTACCCCATTCTTCTTCGCCGTTACTTCGATAATCAAACATATCGCAGAAATGCTTGAGGTCACCTGCCAACTCAACAAGATGGTCAACCGTCAGCTTTTCGGTCACCTTCTGGAATTCCTTACGGTTTTTCTTGGATATTTTATCCGATGCCGCAATAAGGTCACGGCAATGATTCAGACAAATAAAGGGTTGCTCGGAATAAAGATTCCTGAATTCCTTTTCCTTTTCCCACAAGATGCAAACATTGGCAACGATATGTTCCATATTCCGTTCCAACTTTTCACAAACAAAACAGGTATCTTTTTTGTGTTGCTTGGCTTTCTTACCGACAGGAACGTTTGCAACTCCGTCTTTAACGATCTGAGCAAGATGGCTTTGCAAGATTAAAGCAATAGTCAACTGTTTGCTGTTTTCAAGCATCTGACCGTAATGATGACGGCAAAAGCCTTTTTTATTGGTCTCAATTCTGACATCGGGTTCCATCATAGCTGCGCCCGTTATATAGGTGACCGAACGTTCCTCAAGCATATCACGAAGTCGGCATACAGGGCAACCTTCCTTCGGTTCAAAAACCTCGCTTATCGGAATACTTGTAATATCATCACGCATATTTTATCCTCTTCCCTGTTGCACTTTAAGCTTAGCAACTATTATCTTCTCAACCGAACGGTTTATCTGTTCTTCGTCTAATTCTCCATCGTAACAAGCCTTCACAACCGTATCAACAATACTTTGCATACCCTTGGTATTGCTTGCCGGACAAAGCAACATATCATTTCCTGCCTTAATAGCCATCAATGCAGCCTCTTCGGGTTCATAATACTTAGAAATCGCGCCCATATTCAGAGCATCGGTAATCACGATACCCTTATAACCCAAATCGTTCTTTAACACATCAATAGCAACCTTTGATAACGATGCAGGCAGATCATCCTGAAAAGCCGTAGAATTTGAAATGTGACCGACCATAACAAATTCGATGCCATTATCCTTTGCAGAGGCAAACGGTACAAGTTCACGGTCTTTAAGGACCTCCAACGGTACGTCGACCGAAACAAATCCGTCGTGACTGTCACCTAAAGTGCCTCCGTGTCCCGGAAAATGCTTATAAGTCGCCATTATGCCGTTATTGTGAAGACCTTTGGCAAACTGTTCGGCCAACAGCTTCACTATATCGGGATCACTTGAAAATGCACGCTTACCGATTGCAGTATTCAACGGATCGGTCAATACGTCGGCAACAGGTCCGAAATTCACGTTAAAGCCCAACTGTGAAAGATATTTCCCGATAGTGTTTCCCGCATTATAAGCCTCAGCGCCCGATTTTATATTAGCCGCACTAGGAGTCTTATTGACACCGAAAGCAGGATTATCGGCAATTCTGACAACACTTCCGCCCTCTTCATCAACTCCGACAAGTAAAGGGAAGCCTTGAGTCTGGTCAGCAAAGCTTTGCATAACAGTAATCATTGCCTTGGTACTTTCAGGGTCTATCAGATTCTTTTCAAAGCAAATGACACCGCCGACAGGATACTTTTCCAACGCCTTCAAAACATCGTACCCCGCAGAGGTCACGACACTTTGGTCGGTCAACGTTTCGGGTGTGACCATCATCATCATATATATTTTGTTTTCCAACGACATTCCTGCCGCAAGTAATCTTGCTAATTCTTCTGCGGTTATTTCGTCATACTCACCGTTTTCGTCCAAACTTACATCTTCGGATGATGTGTTGTTCGGGTTATCGCTATTTCCTTCAAGAGAAGTATTGTTTGAAATACTTGAATTAACTCCCGTACCGCTGACACCGGAAGCTCCGACAACCGATTGATTGGAAGATGTGTCCGCGGTATCCGAACCCGAGTGTGTCGTCGGAGCCAAAACACCGATTATAACACACAATACGGTAAGTAACGAAATCAAAACGTATAAAACCGCCCTGCCGTAAAACAAACTCTTCAAATTAAATCTCCAATTAAATTAACTTAAATATCGTTGCGGATAATATCCTCATAGGTCTCGCGCTTAACAATAATACGTGCATCACCGTCTTTTACCATTACAGCCATAGGACGTGCAATGCGGTTATAATTACTTGCCATAGAGTAATTATACGCACCCGTAGTTAAAACGGCAAGAATATCGCCAACCTCAGGAGTCTGCATAGGTGCATTCTCCTGAATAAGGTCACCGCTTTCACAGCACTTACCTGCAACGGTTGCAATAAAGTTTTTCGGTTCACTCGCTTTATTGGCTATTTCAACGGTATATTCAGCCTGATACAAAGCATATCTCGGGTTATCGCCCATACCGCCGTCAATTGAAACGTAGGTTCTGACATCTTTAATGGTCTTGACGTTGCCGACTGTATAAAGCGTAACACCTGCAGGGCCGACGATCGAACGGCCAGGTTCGATAAATATCTTAGGAACAGGATAATTCAAATCCGATGCGCACTTTTTTAAGACCTCAGAAGTTTCTTTCATAAACAGGTCAAAAGGCAACTGCTCATCCGTCTCAACATATTTTACACCGAAGCCGCCGCCGAGATTCAGTTCGCACAAAGTAACCGAATACTTTTCACGAATATCCTGCATAAACTTCATCATAACCTCTGCCGCTTCTTTAAACGGACGGGTCTCACAAACCTGCGAAGCAATATGGCAATGAAAACCTTTGAGCTCAATAAAATCGAACTTCAAAGCCATATTTACAGCCTCAAAAGCCTCTCCGTTTTCCAGAGCAAAACCGAATTTTGAATCGATCTGCCCCGTCCTGATATAGTCGTGAGTGTGAGCATCAATACCGGGTTTGATTCTCAATACAACTTCGGCTTTTACCTTGAGTTGCTCAGCAATACGGTTGATCGTTTCCAATTCGGTAAGATTATCAACAACTATTCTTCCAACGCCCGAATGCAAAGCATATTCAATCTCGTCGGGTGTTTTATTGTTACCGTGGAAAAATATATTCTTAGCATCAAATCCCGCTGCTAAAGCAGTATACAGTTCTCCGCCCGAAACAACGTCACAGCCCAAGCCTTCGGACTGAACTATACGATACATTTCCTTGCAGGAAAAAGCCTTACTGGCATATAAAACCTGGCCGTTGGAATTATAGTATTCATCAATCGAAGCCTTGAAATCACGGCAGGTCTTACGAATAAGATTTTCATCAAATACATAAAGAGGTGTGCCAAACTTTTTGGCCAGTTCAACACAATCTGCACCGCCAACGGTAAGATTGCCTGAAGCGTTAACACCAATACTTTCACTGATCATTTCAGTTCTCCCCATCATTTATCTTGCAAAGTAACTGCTTAATTTCCTCACAGCCCTCGCCTGTTTCAGCCGAAAAAGGAATCATCGGTACATCACCGATAAAACTCATTTCTTCGGTCAACATTTTAAGATTCTTCTCACGTTCTGTCTTTTTAAGCTTGTCGATTTTTGTCAAAGCAACCACAAAAGGAAAACCGTTGTCACACAAAAAATGCAACATATCAACATCATCCTTTGTGGGCTTATGACGTGCATCGATAAGCTGAAAAACCATACGGATGTCACGTCCCGATGAAAAATATGCTTCCATCAGTTCACCCCAACGCTGACGCTCTTCAAACGATACCTTGGCGAAACCGTACCCCGGCAGATCGGCAAGTCTTATGTTTTCACATTTGAAAAAATTGATGGTTGCCGTTTTACCCGGTTTATTACTCGTTCTTGCAAACGATTTACGGTTAAACACTTTATTTATCAACGAGGATTTTCCAACGTTTGAGTGACCCGAAAAACAAACTTCAGGCATATCGGACTCAAAAAGTCCCTTTGCCGTTCCAACCGAGGTCTCAAACTCTGCTTTGTTTAAATTCATAATTACCTCTACTTAATTGTGAATAGCGGTGCTTTTTGATTTATTGATACCGCTCACAGCATAAATGTCTTTTCTGTCTTCTTTTTTGGCCGAAGGCATAGAAACCAAAGCCTCGGGCAAAAGATCGTCAATGGTCTCTACTGCTACAAATTCAACGTTTTCTTTGACAACCTTGTCGACTTCGTCAAGATTGGGAAGATTGGCAATCGGAATAAACACTCGTTTGATTCCGTTGCGGTAAGCCGCCATTGACTTTTCTTTTAAACCACCGATCGGCATTACACGTCCTCGAAGAGTAATTTCACCCGTCATAGCAACATCGCGCTTTACGGGAATTCCCGTCAAAGCCGAAACAATGGCAGTAACCATAGTAACTCCTGCCGAAGGTCCGTCTTTAGGAACCGCGGCTTCGGGAGCGTGAATATGAATATCAAGATTTTTGTAAAACTCTTTATCAATGCCCAGAACTTCAGCACGGCTTCTTACGCAGGTGACCGCCGCGTGGGCAGACTCCTTCATAACATCGCCTAAAGAACCGGTCAATTCCAATTTGCCCGTACCTGGTACACAGACGACCTCCATCTGCAACATCTCACCGCCGACGCTTGTCCAGGCAAGACCGTTTACAAGACCGACTTCATCCTTTTTCTGCAAAGTGTCGGGCTTATATTTTTCGGTTCCCAGCATATCGTGTAAAACACCGACGTTAACCTTTACCGAATCCTCACCCGAAACAATTTTTGCGGCGCACTTGCGGCACACCGAACCGATAGTTCTGTCAAGTCTGCGCACGCCTGCTTCGCGTGTGTATGCATCGATCAGTTTATAAAGAGCATCATCGCTAAACTTAACCTTTTTAGAATCAAGTCCGACAGCCGACAATTGCTTTTTAACAAGATGTCTTTTGGCAATCTGAAACTTTTCTTCACGGGTATAGCTTCCAAGCTCAATAAGTTCCATTCGGTCGAGCAAGGGCGCAGGAATATTACCTGCATCATTAGCGGTAGTAATAAACAAAACTCTGCTGAGATCAAACGGCATATCAATATAGTGATCAAAGAAGGTCGAGTTCTGTTCACTGTCAAGTATCTCAAGCATAGCAGCCGAAGGGTCGCCTTTGTATGACGAACCGAGCTTATCGATTTCATCAAGAAGAATTACAGCATTAGCACTGCCTGCCGTCTTTACGGCATTGATAATTCGACCCGGCATTGCACCTATGTAGGTCTTTCGGTGACCTCTTATCTCCGACTCATCACCGACGCCGCCCAAAGCAACACGGGCATAGCTTCGTCCCATACATTCCGCAACCGACTTTACGATAGAAGTCTTACCGACACCGGGAGGGCCGACAAGACAAATGATCTGACCCTTGACTTCAGGTACTAATGTGTGTACTGCAAGAAGTTCAATGATACGTTCTTTGACCTTTTCGAGTCCGTAATGAACCTTATCAAGAATTTTTCTTGACTTGTCAAGATTGATCTTAGATTCGGTATAAACGCCCCACGGAAGCGACAGACAGGTATCAAGATAATTCAATACAACGGTTGCTTCGTGTGAACCGTTAGGCATCTTCATATATCTGTCGACCTCTTCACGAAGACGTTTTTTTACTTCGTCATTAGCCTTCAAAGCATCAATTTTTGCATAATACTTGTCGGACTCTTCTTCAGGGCCTTCACTACCGTAAAGTTCCTCGTTGATGACCTTTATTTGCTCACGCAGATAATATTCACGTTGATTCTCGTCAATATTGGCCTTGACCTTTTCATTGATCTTAGCATCAATATCAAGAATATCCTTTTCACGTTTGAGCAAAGAAATAACCAACTTCAGACGCTTCTTGGGATCGTTCTGCTCAAGAATATACTGCTTATCATCATAATCGACCGGCATATTGTGAGCGATAAAGTCCGCGAGCTGACCCATTTCATCGGCGGCTACCACCGACATAAGAACGTCAGGCGACATTTTGGGTACAATACGTGCATACTCATCAAAAGCATTTTTGGCGCTTCTGAGCAATGCCTCGTTATATATTTCCTTGCCCTTAACGGGATCCTCGTTAATTCTTACGATGTTGGAATGAAGTGCCGGCGATGAAACGGTAATACCCATCAGTTCGGCGCGGTAGCAACCTTCAACAAGAACACGAAGACTGTCATCTGAAATACGAACTATCTGACGTATTTTTGCCACACATCCAACGGGATAAAGATCGTCAATGTTGGGGTCCTCAACCGCAATATCGCGCTGAGTTACAAGAAAAATGCGTCTGTTCCCCGCCATTGCAATATTCAAAGCCTCGATAGACTTTTTACGCACAACGTCAAAATGAATGACGGTATTGGGAAACATAACGATTCCGCGTAAAGCCATCGTAGGAATATCATAAATTCTGTCAAAACCTTGAGACATTAAATTACATCCTTTGTAAATTTGAAAGTATATACTACCTCACGGTAATATCTAAAAGATTATACTATAAATCCCCTGCTTTTGCAACAAAATAATTATATTATTAACCAAAAGGAAATATTTTTATAGAAAAGTCAAAATATGTTAACATCAAAATAAATTAAATATTCACGCAACAAAAATATATTGACATTCCGAACTTGAGAATATATAATACTAAGGTACGAATTGAATACGCCGCTGTGGTGGAATAGGCAGACACAAGGGACTTAAAATCCCTCGGTAGCGATACCGTACCGGTTCAAGTCCGGTCAGCGGCACCAGTAAACTCCCCAAGCCATATGGCTTGGGGAGTTTCTTTGTGTACGACCTACACCAAATTTTCTATGAACCGCTGTTTTTGTGAGCATTTCACGACACGCTTTGATATTGTGTATTTAATGTTTTTATTGACTCGACTATACTGTGTTTATATTTCACTTCATAATTCATACCGTTTGTGACAAAAGGAAAGGCGACCTTGAAGGTCGCCTTAATTGTTGT
>JAGBXM010000145.1 GCA_017629275.1 Clostridia bacterium | reverse complement strand
CTTTGACCTCAAAGAGAGAAGATTTCAAGTGATTTTTGTTCTTCTTTTCTGCAGGTGGGCTATCGCCCACCAAAGAAAAAAGGGCAAAAAGCGCTGGAATATGCCGCTTTGAGGCAGGTTCGGACTATTCGTGTCACCTTAGGGTAACGAGAGTTGAACACATTGCGGTTTCTCTCGCCGCTTTTTCCCGCCATTCTTGCGTTTATTCTTGTAAGGCGTGACGTATTACAAGTGATGAGGCAAGACAAGGTGAAAAATTATTGATTTTAAGGCGTAACGGGTTCGACGCTCGTTATCCTAATAAAATTTTGGAGGTAATTTATAATGGCTGACGAAGTATTGACTAAAAGAGCAAAGGTTGTTTATGACACCATTTGCAAGGCACTTGATTCCGAGAACTGGAAGTATTCCAAGGATGAGGAAAATTTCGCAATAACTACCGGTGCTAAAGGCGACGATCTTCCGATTGATATGCTGTTTTTGGTGGACGCAGATGCGCAGGTCGTAACTCTTTACTCTCCTTTCCAGATCAAGGCAAACGAAGACAACCGCGTTGACGTTGCTATGGCAACCTGTATTTTGAATGACAGATTGCTTCACGGCTCTTTTGATCTTGATCTCGGTGACGGTTCGGTTCGTTTCAGAATGACCACCAGCTATATGGGAAGCATTCTCGGTGAGGACTTATTCAAGTATATGGCTTACACGGGAGCAGGTACGGTTGACCGCTATAACGAAAAGATTGCAGCTCTTGCAACCGGTGTGATCGATCTCAAACAGTTTTTGGCTATTTTGAGCAAGGACGAAGAGTAATGACTTATTACGCGGTGACGGAAAACAAAGGCTTAGGTTTTGGTTGACCGTCACCGTTGTTGTTTTATAATGGTCGTTGTTAAATTGAAAATTTTTTGGGGAGTAATATGCGATTATTTGTTGATGATACAAGAACTTTCCCGAAGTCGGGGTATCAATGCTGCCGCGATTCGAAAACCGCTATTGCATTTCTGTCGTTTATGAAGTTTGAGTTCATAACGCTTGATTACAGTCTTAGCGGCGGTGATACGGGAATGGATATACTCATCTGGATGAAGGAAAACGGTGTTAGTGTTCCTGCTGTAAATATTCACAGTAATAATGTTGAGGGCAGAAGAATAATGCAGCATTACTGCGAGGAAAATTTCCCTGAAACCAAGCTTACAATGAATATGTTACCGAAATAAAATTCAAGGAGAAATGGTATGAACGTTCACAGTTTTATTTTGGCGGCGGCCGCGCTTTTACCCGCCGTCGTGCTTTGTATTTACGTGTTTAGTAAGGACCGTGTAGAAAAAGAGCCTATCGGTCTGTTACTTTTATTGCTTGTGTTGGGCGCGGCAACCTGTTTCCCTGCGGCGGAAATTGAAGAAATAGTTATTACTGCGATTGACAAGTTTTTTATGCCGTATACCGTAAACGTAGGTGGCGTAAATTTTCTTTATGGAGATACCTTTAAACTGTATAATGCTTGTAAATATTTTATAGGTGTCGCCTTGGTTGAAGAAGGACTCAAATGGGCGGTTCTTTTGCTTGTTACCAAAAACAACAAAAACCTTAACAGTTTGTTTGACGGACTGATTTATGCAATTTTCGTGTCATTGGGCTTTGCGGCGCTCGAAAATGTTATGTACGTTTTCCGCTTGGGACTTTCCAATGCGGCTTTACGTGCGGTGACCGCCGTTCCCGGCCACATGTTTGATGCAGTATTTATGGGATATTATTACAGTATGTGGCAGATGCACAGACGCGCCAGGGTTGTCGAAGGCAAACTGAAGAATATGCATCTGATCAACCAAAACGCACCCGAATTTCCCGTAGCCAAGTTTTTGGTGTTGAGCTTGTTGGTCCCCGTATTGGCCCACGGTGCGTATGACTACTGTTGTACGGTCGGCACCACGGGTGCAATGATTGCATTTATAGCGTTGCTTATTTTCCTGTATTTCTATTGCTTCGGCAAGATCAGAAAGATGTCAAAGCAGGATATGGGCGCATCGGTTTATGCGGCGTTTTTGCTTGTGAAAAAGTATCCGCATCTTATTGAACAGATAAAGTATCTTTGCGGCATAGGAACACCTGTCGCCGATACTGTAAATACCAATACTGATACCAATATTTGAGGCATTTGAAATGAAGGATGTTTTTATAAGTTATAAAAATGAAGAGTTTGACGAGGCAAACTGGGTCAAAACGACACTGGAAACCAACGGTATCTCCTGCTGGATGGCGCCGATGTGTATTCCCGGTGGGTCGAGTTATGCTGTCGAGATACCTGTGGCCATCAGAAACTGTAAGGTTTTTGTGCTTATTCTTTCGAAGCGTTCACAGGACTCGAAATGGGTTCCCCGTGAGCTTGATCAGGCTATCAATGCAGGTAAAACGGTACTGCCGTTTATGCTTGAGGACTGCCCACTGAAGGATGATTTTAACTTTTATCTGACCAATGTTCAGCGCTATGCCGCTTACGAGAGCAAGACCAAAGCCATCGAAAAAATGCTTAATGAGATAAAGGCTATCCTGGCGGCAAGTAACCCGACGGTTGATTCCGAAGTAGTCAAAGCCGTACCCAATGAGGTGTCGGAAGTTAAAGCGGAAATTAAAGAAGCGGTTGATATAAATATTGCTTGTAAAGAAGCTGTGTCCGATAAGACTAAACCTGCGGTCGAAAAGGTCGAGGTTATAAAAGTTGACGAAAAGAAGCCTGCAGTTGAAAAGGTTGAGGTTAAAAAGGCTGAAGTCAAAAAGACAACGATCACGGCTGACGAGAAAAAGAAGGCTAAAAAAAGACTTATTGCGGTATGCTGTTTTGCATTGGCTCTTGTGTTGGCTATTGTCGGGATCGTGATTTATAAAGAGTCCAATTCTACCGTCATTGCAGGAAAGAAGTTTTACAATGATGTTTCAACCGTAACTCTTGACGGTAAGACCTTGTCAAAAAACGATGTTGAAGCCTTCCGAAATTTTGAGGATTTAAGTTCGGTTTATTTGAACAACTGTGTATTGCCTGATAATATAAGCGTATTGATCTCGGCGCCTAAATACACCGTTGCGCTTGAAAACTGCGGCGTCACCGATGCACATCTTAACGCGGTCGATTTTGAAAGCTTATCATTGAGTC
The DNA here is from genome assembly GCA_017629275.1 of Clostridia bacterium. Lineage (GTDB taxonomy): Bacteria > Bacillota > Clostridia > Oscillospirales > Acutalibacteraceae > UMGS172. The sequence continues at coordinate 3,860 of JAGBXM010000145.1, read as the reverse complement.
ATTTGATTCTCAACGGCAATAAGAACCTGTCCGATATCGGTGCCATTGCTCCGTTGAACGATACGTTGGATGAACTAATGATCGACGGATGCTCGGTTAAAGATATTTCGGTTTTAAAGAATTTTGAACGTTTAGCCCGCTTTTCGGCCGACGGCAACGGTCTTGCCGACGTTTCGGCTTTGGGCGAATGTAAGGAATTGACTTCGTTGAACCTTGCCAATAACCAAGTTACAACGCTTGAAGCTTTTGCTTCGCACAAACTGTTGAAAAGCGTTGACGTTCGCGGTAACCGTCTTGCCGACTTGACAGGACTTGAGTCAAGTATTTCTTTGAAGTCGGTACTTGCCGCCGATAATGATATTACTTCGATCGACGGTCTTAAAAACACGACCTTGCTCGAGACGGTTGATCTCGGCAACAATGCCGTAACCGATATTTCGGTATTGTCGGCCTCTTGTGAGCATCTGAGGTCGGTGGTGCTTAGCGGTAACGGCATCAAGGATATAAGCGCCTTGTCGGGTTGTGCCGTTTTGTCTGAACTGAGAGCCGACGAAAACGGTTTTTCGGATATTTCGGTTTTAAGCTCAATGCCCGAATTGAAGTCCTTGTCACTTGCCGATAACAATATTGTTGATATTACCCCGATTTCCAATTGCCAACGGTTGATCCATATTGACCTTTCGGGTAACGCTATCGAGCGTGTCGTTTCGCTGCCTGCATTTTCCGAGGCGCAGTATGGTGTGACGTTGGATATTTCCGACAATCAGATTACAGAACTTAAACTGCCCAACGTAAAATATAACGAACTTTTACTTTACGGAAATAAGCTGACCGATATTTCGACGGTCAACGCTTTGTCGGGCAGTACGATAGTGTTTGATTATAATGAGGGTATTGATTTTGCGGCGCTCGGCAATTCCGAATTTTATGATTATAAAATATTTGACTGTCCGCTTGATAAACAAATAAGTGTCGGTGAAGCTTTAGGTGCGTATAAAACCACCTTTACGACGCTTGTCGAGTACCTCGCCGCACAAGAAAACTAACGGAGGCTTTATGAACATAATTGTTTGTATTGACGATAACGGCGGAATGCTTTTTAACTCCCGTCGGCAGAGCAGAGACGAAGTTTTGTGTCAACGTGTGTTGGAAGTGACTTCGGGTGCTGTTCTTTGGATGAATGAATATTCCGCAAAGCTGTTTTCAGGCGGTGCGTTTAAGGTCGACGAGTGCTTTTTGGAAAAGGCTCGGGAAAACGATTACTGCTTTGTTGAACAACCGTTGCCGAGTGAGTTGACGGATAAGATAGGCAAGGTTATCGTCTACCGTTGGAACCGAAAATATCCTGCCGACGTAAGGCTTGACGTTTCGATTTTAGAGTCGAGACGTCTGACGTCGAGCTTTGAATTCAAAGGCACTTCGCACGAAAAGATAACCGAGGAGATTTTTGAAGTATGAGTAAAAGAACATTATCCGTTATCTCAGTAATACTTGCTTTACTGTTTGCGCTGACCTTAGTGTCCTGCGGTAATTCGGGCGATAAGGTGTCCGATAACGGTTCGGTTTCATCGGTGGTATCGACCGAGTCTTCGGTTGTGGGTTCGGGGGATAGTTCAAGTCTGCCCGACGGATTTTATAAAACGGTGGCCGATGTGCCCGAATTTGACGGCGAGACGCCGTTTGTGGCCATTAACGGCAACGTGCCGACCTTTACCGATGAGCAGTTGGTCACCGAGTCCTATGAGTTTTACAGCGAACTTGATGCTTTGGGACGTTGCGGTGTGACTATAGCGGCGGTCGGTTTTGATATTATGCCGACCGAGGACCGCGGCAATATCGGTCAGGTCAAGCCGACGGGTTGGCATACGGTAAAATACGATAATGTTGACGGCAAGTATCTTTACAACCGTTGCCATCTTATCGGGTATCAGTTGACGGGTGAGAATGCTAACAAGCAGAACCTTATTACCGGCACAAGATACCTCAATATTGAGGGTATGTTGCCGTTTGAAAATATGGTTGCCGACTACGTTAAGGAGACCAAGAATCACGTCATCTACCGTGTGACACCTATCTTTGAGGGTGACGACCTGCTTTGCCGAGGCGTTCAGATGGAAGGCTATTCGGTGGAGGATAAGGGCGAAGGTGTTTTGTTTAACGTGTTTGCTTATAACGCGCAACCGGGCATATTTATAAACTACGCGACGGGCGAAAGTAGTTTGTCGGGCGGCGCTTCTTCGGAAAGCAACGGGTCGTCGGTGCCTGAAGAAAACAAAATTGAGTATGTTGTAAACACAAAAACCAAAAAGTTTCATTTGCCTGAGTGCACAAGTGTTGACGATATAAAGCCTGAAAACAAGTCGACCTCAACAGACCGTGAGGGATTTATAAAGGCAGGATATTCTGCGTGTAAAAATTGTAAACCGTAAATTGAAAACCGCCAGAAAACAGAATGTTTTCTGGCGGTTTTTTATACGGTTTTCCGATTGCGGAATTGGTTTGGTGTTATGCCGAGTCGGGTTTTGAAAACGCGTGAAAAGTAGTACTGATTATTAAAACCAACCTTTTCGGCTATTGCGCCTATTGTCAGTTTGGAATTGAGCAACAGATCACATGCGTGGCGGATCCTGACACCGTTTATATAGTCGCAGGAGCAGGTGTGTAGATTCTCTTTGAAAAGACGTGCAACGTAGGATTGGGAAATGCCAAAGGTAAAGGCAAGTGAGGATAGCGAAATGTTACTTTTGAAATTAGCATCAATATATCTTATAATTCTGCGCAGAACAGGGTCAATACCGTTGCTGTTCGACATATTAGTGTTGAGCAGGATCAAAATTTCACGCAGATAGCTGTCAAGTAATAGCTTTTCGGTATCGTTTTGCCATACGTTTGTTTTGCTCACACGGTCAAGCACGTTTTGCACTCTAAGATCAATGCTTTTGGTTAGTGTCCTCACCTCTATGACAGGGCTGACATCAAAGGTGTATGAGATGGAATATTCGCCGTCAGGCAGGTGATTGGTGACGCCGATCTTAAATTTAGTTTCGTTGGGGTTAGAATCGGGTGTTGAAAAATGAAAAAAGTAATACTCGCAACCCGCAGATTCAAGCGGTGCATACTGTGTGCCGCTGTGAATAAACAACGCATCACCGCCGTTGACATTATATACTTCGTCAGCCACCTTCATTGAAAGTTGTCCGCTTGTGAAGACTATCAGAAGATGGTTCTTCAGAATGTTGCCCTTGTGCCAATAGCCTTTGCTTTGTGTAACCCTGCCATGCCGTGTGACCAATATCGGTTTTTCGGTGTCGATATACATAAAAACCCTCTCTGTACAGTATTGTATAATAAAACTATACCATATTTTAACGATTAGTTCAATATTGTATTAAAATAAATAAATTTATGCATTGAAAATCAAGTGTCAGGGTATTAAACTAAAAACAAAGGACGTGATATTATGATCTTTGATGTTAAAAATTTTGGAGCTTTGGGCGATGGCAAAACACTCAATACCGTTGCTATTCAAAAGGCTATTGACGATTGTGCAAAGCAAGGCGGCGGTCGTGTTTTGCTTGAAAACGGAACCTATATGACAGGCACCGTTATTCTTCACTCCAACGTGAACCTGCATATTGAGGCTAATGCCGTGCTTTTGGGCTCGCCCGATTGTGCCGATTATCCCGAACACGAGGTAAAACACGTTGAGTCAAAGTTGCTGCCACGTTGGCGCAACGCTTGTTTGATTTACGCTGATGAATGTGAAAACGTAAGCCTTACGGGTATGGGAACTATCGATTGTAACGGAACACACTTTGTCCGCAAATGCGATCCGGAAGAAAAGAGAAGTTGGAAATACG
>JAGBXM010000144.1 GCA_017629275.1 Clostridia bacterium | reverse complement strand
GAAGGTATACGATCTGCTTCAATACTTTAAAGGCTTTGAAAACCAAGACGGTCTGCTTGAGAAATTGGAAAATTGGGTGTTTGTTGAGTGGTCGAAGGCCAATGATTTCGTTCAGGACATAAACTACCCGACCAATATGCTTTATTCCCGAATGCTTAAGGCGGCGGCTAAACTTTTCGATGACGAGAAATTAGCTGAAAAAGGGGAAAGGTTGGCCGAAGTTATTTTAAAACGCTCGTTTGACGGTGAGTTTTTCCACGATAATGAGGTTTACGTCGACGGAAAGCCTCAACTTACCAATGAACGCTCCGAGACCTGTCAATACTACGCGTTTTTTATGGGAGTAGCCACTGCTGAAAGTCATCCGAAGCTTTGGAAACGATTGCTTTCAGAATTCGGTCCCGACCGCGCCGAAAAGGGAACGTGGCCCGAAATCTGGCCGAGTAATGCATTTGTCGGCAACTATATGCGACTTGATCTTTTAAGACAAAACGGACTTTACCGTCAGCTGCTGGATGAGTGTGTCGGTTATTTCGGCTATATGGCACGTAAAACGGGAACGCTTTGGGAAAACACTTATGACCGCGCAAGTTGTAACCACGGATTTGCTTCATATGCGGCACGGTTTGTGCTTGAAGCCGAAAAGAATTTAAACGGAAATTAAATGTTTACAATTTGTTGTTGTAAATTGAGTTAAAATCTAGTAAAATAGTATTTAAAGATAAAATAGGCTTCTTGTGAGCCTTAACGAAAGGAAAATTATTATGAGTTTTAATCAGTTGGACAAGCCTCAAGCCGGCGAGGTTGTAGCCGTTATGCACACCACGATGGGTGATATCTCCATCCGTCTTTTTAAAGAAAAGGTGCCGAGAACCGTTAATAACTTTGTCGAGCTTTCGAAGAAGGGATATTATGACGGACTTATTTTCCACCGCGTCATCAAGGATTTTATGATCCAGGGCGGCGACCCCACGGGTACAGGCTGCGGTGGCGAAAGCATCTACGGTGAAAAGTTTGAGGACGAGTTTGACCCTGATCTTCATAACATTAACGGTGCTTTGTCGATGGCTAATGCAGGTCCCAATACTAACGGCAGTCAGTTCTTTATCGTTCAGGCGTCGCAGATCCCCGACGGAATGATCGATCAGATGAGAGGTCTTATCGACCGCGGTTTCCCCGAAAATACCATCAAGGCTTACGAGGCTTTGGGCGGTACTCCGTGGCTCGATTTCAGACATTCGGTATTCGGGCAGGTCTTTGAGGGAATGGATGTTGTCAATGCCATTGCCAACGTTAAGACCAACGGTGCCGACCGTCCTTTGGAGGATGTTAAGATCATCTCGATTGATATTAACGAATAATTTTGGAGTGAAATTATGAAAAGATTACTTGCGCTTTTGCTTATTTTTGTACTGACATTTTCGCTTGTCGCCTGTGGCGGTGATAAGACCGATAAAAACAGCTCCGAGCAGGGCTCTGTTGGTTCTTCTACTTTAGGCAAGTTACCTGAAAATCCTCCCCAGAAGCCTCAGTTTGTTGCAGTCGGTGAAAACGGCTCGAGAACCGAGGACGAGGTCGGATTTCAGTTGAATCTGCCCGAAGTCGGTGAGAAGATCGTTGTTCTTGAAACGACCAAGGGTAATATCTATATGCGCTTGTTCCCCAACAGCGCACCTATAACCGTTGCCAACTTTGTGGCACTCGTGGAGGCGGGATATTATAACGGTATCACCTTCCACCGTGTTATCAACGATTTTATGATTCAGTGTGGTGACCCGACGGGTACAGGCTCGGGCGGTGATAGTGTCTGGGGTGCCGAATTTGAGGATGAGTTCAACGCTAATCTGCTTAATATCCGCGGTTCGGTCGCGATGGCCAACGTCAGCGTTGCCAACACCAACTCCAGTCAGTTCTTTATAAATCAGGCGAGTGCTCCCATAAACAAGCAGAACTATGATTACAAAACTGCTTATGACAGTATCGTCAGTCAGTACGGAGAGCAGATCAAGGCTGAATACGAGAATAACAAGGATAAGTATCCCGAATTTGCCGATGCCGATGCGTATTTAGAGGCACTTGTTGATTACAATATCGTAAATACTTTGGGTATTCTCGGTAAGGACGTTTCGGATGCCGCTTGGAACCTTTATAAAAAGCACGGCGGCAACATACATCTTGACGGCGCTTTCAAGGGTGGCTACGGCGGACATTCGGTCTTTGCCCAGGTCTTCTCGGGAATGGCCGTTGTTGATGAAATCGCCAAGGTTGGGGTTGACACCAATTATAAGCCGACCTCGGACGTGGTTGTTACCTATGCTTATACCACTACCGTTACCGATGCTATTTTAGCTTTGGCGGATCCCGTTGAGGATACTTCTTCAAGCGTTGTTGCTCCGTAAAGTTTAAATAATTTTAGGAGGTCTTTATATGAAAGGAATTATTCTTGCAGGTGGTTCGGGTACAAGACTTTATCCGCTTACGATGGTTACGTCCAAGCAGTTGTTACCCGTTTATGACAAGCCTATGATCTATTATCCGTTATCGACTCTGATGCTTGCGGGTATTAAGGATATACTCATTATTTCCACCCCTACTGATCTGCCGAACTTTGAGCGTTTATTAGGTGACGGCTCTGATTACGGTATAAATCTTTCTTATAAAGTACAGCCTTCTCCCGACGGACTTGCTCAGGCCTTTATTATAGGTGAGGAGTTCATCGCAGGGGACAGTTGTGCGATGGTCTTGGGCGATAATATTTTCTACGGACACGGCTTTAAAAAGACCCTGAAGGCCGCCGCTGCGAAGGAAAACGGAGCGACCGTTTTCGGTTATTACGTCAACGACCCCGAGCGATTCGGTATTGTTGAGTTTGACAAGGACGGCAAGGCTATTTCTATTGAGGAAAAGCCCCAAAAGCCTAAGTCTAACTATTGTGTTACGGGACTTTATTTCTATGACAATCGCGTTTGCGAGTTTGCAAAAAAAATCAAGCCTTCCAAACGCGGTGAGTTGGAAATAACCGACCTTAATAAGATGTATCTTGAAGAGGGAAGTCTCGACGTCGTCCGTCTGGGACGCGGTTTTGCCTGGCTTGATACCGGTACTGTTGATGCGTTACACGCGGCTTCGGAGTTTGTCAAGGTCGTTGAAACAAGACAGTCGGTCAAGATTTCGGCTATCGAAGAAATTGCCTATGAAAACGGCTGGATAACCAAGGAAAAATTGCTTGAGTCGGCCGAAAAATACGGAAAATCCCCTTACGGTCAGCATCTTAAGAATGCGGCCGAGGGTAAATTTATCCACTAATGCCTAAAATCAGTGTGATCCTGTGCGCCTACAACGCCGAAGAGTTTTTGGCCGATGCCGTGAACTCGGTTTTGAGGCAGACGTTTGAGGATCTTGAACTAATAATAGTGAACGACGGCTCGCGTGACTCTACGCCTGCCGTCGCGTCGCAATTTTGCCAAGCTGACCAAAGGGTCAGATTGGTCAATATTGAAAACGGCGGTTTAAGTAACGCGAGAAACGTAGGCCTCGGTGAGGCTACGGGAGATTTTATCGTCTTTTGTGATGCTGATGATACCGTTGACCGTGAGGCTTTGGATGTTATGTACGATGCCGTTTGCCGTGATGCTACCGATCTTGTTATATGCGGTTATCATCACGATACCGTGATGTCTGACGGGTCGGTATCAACGGTCGACTTTTTTGAGCCGTCGGTCGTTTATAACACCCGTGAGCAGTTGTTCTCAGGGATCGTTGGGCTTAAATCAAAGTTTATTTTTGATGCCGGTTGGAACAAGTTGTTCAGACGAAGCGTTATCGTTGAGAACGGTCTTAAAATGGCGGTCGGTGAATTGTTTGAGGATACCGATTTTGTGTTATCTTTTCTTGAATGCTCTTCCAGAGTATCGGTTTTGTCCGATTGCTTTTACCATTACGTTCAAAGAAGCAACGGCAGTATAACCAAACGTTATGATGAACGCAAACTCCGTGACCTTAAAAAACGTCACCGTAGGTTGGCCGAGTTTACAGCCGATGCCGACGAGTCGGTCAAGCGGTACGTTGACCTTTATTATTTAAAAAATGTCTATTCGGCTCTGGCTAATTCGTTTGATTCAAATGAAATGACAAAGGCCGAGCGTAAAGCGTTATTTCATAGCGAATTAGGCTCACAGGAATTTGAAACGGCGGCTAAAAATGCCAAAGGCGTCGGGTTTTCTGATGGCCTTACCGTGCTTGTCGCGAAATGTCCTCGATGGGTGGGACGGCTTTACTGTTGGGGTATTCATTTTATGAAGTCCTATGCGGCAGGATTATTTGCAAAATTAAAGTAATATTGGAGGCGAAGTTGTGGTATCGGTTATAATTGCGACCTATAACGGTGAAAAATATATCGAAGCACAGCTTCGTTCTGTTTTATCACAAAGCTTGTCACCTGAAGAGGTGTTTATTTTTGACGACGGGTCGACCGATTCGACGGTTGAGGTCGTAAGTCGTTTTATTGAAGAAAACGGCTGCGACGGTTGGAAACTTTATTTGAACGAAGAAAATAAGGGCTATTGCAGAAATTTTCTTGAAGGTGCTTTACAGGCTTCAGGTGATTATATTTTCCTTTGTGATCAGGACGATGTGTGGTGTCCCGACAAGATAAAAGAAACCGCTAATGCGCTGCAAAATGATGAAAGTCTTTTTGCGGTCTGTTGCGCCGCCGAAGCAATCGACGGGGATGGTAACGTTATTGAAACACCGCAGAATATCGGTGTTTTCTTTGACGAAGAAGATGGCAGTATATCACCGTTTTCACCGGCGCAGTTTGTCGGCAGATCATTTATACGCGGTTGCTCGGTCGGTTTTAAACGTGAGGTCTTGGGGTTTGTGACACCGTTGGAATTAAAGGGGCTTTTGTCACACGATTGGTTGATAACCTTTACGGCGGCTTTACTCGGTAAATGTGCCGTTTTGAACCGTCGGCTTTTGAAGTACCGTTGTCACGGTGAAAACACGTCGTTCGGTGAACGCAGTTTCGGAACTAAGGCTTTAAACAAACGTATTGAAGCCATTGAATGTTCGGTAGAAGGACATTCCTTTGTTTTGGAAAACTGCGACGTTTATCCCAATATGACCGAAGACTTAAAACGGAAACTCAAAAGCCATATTCTGTTTGAACAGAAAAGAATTGCGTTTTTGAAAAACGGCGGTGTGATAAATCTTTTGAATTGTTTTTTTGCATTGCCTTGTTATAAATGCTATTACGGCACTTTTAAAGGAGCTGTAAGGGTGTTTTTGGGTGACGTTTCTTATCGGAATAAAAGAAAAAAGGGTTAAGAATATAGTCTTAATTGCTTGACAATAACCTCAGTTTATGGTAATATAAATCAAATAAATCTGTCACGTGACGGGTTTGTTCGAATAAATGTTTAGCCTTGTCTTTTCGGCAGGGCTTTTTATAAGGAGACACCAATGAGAGTAGTTATCAAGAACTGTCTTGAATATACAAGCGGCACATTCAAGAAAACCGACGAGAGACAAATCGAAATTCTCGGCGGTAGTGCCTCTGTTTCTATTTTTAACGGTATTGTTGTTCCGGCTTTTTGTGATGTACACGTACATCTGAGAGAGCCGGGATTTTTTTATAAAGAAACGATTAAAACGGGAACCGAGGCTGCGGCGGCCGGCGGTTACACCGACGTGTTTTCGATGCCCAACTTAAATCCCGTGCCCGACAGTGTTGAAAATATCAAACAACAGTTGGATATTATTGATAAAGATGCGGTTGTCCGCGTTCATCCTTATGCCGCCATTACGGTGGGACAAAAAGGTGAGCAGTTGGCAGATTTTGACGGTTTGGCACCGCTTTGTGCCGCTTTTTCGGACGACGGACGCGGCGTTCAGTCGGAAGATATGATGCGACAGGCTATGCTTAAAGCCAAAGAACACGGAAAGATAATCGCCGCGCATTGTGAGGACAATTCGTTACTTTTCGGCGGATATATCCACGACGGAGAATATGCCAAGGCACATTCTCACAAGGGTATCTGCAGTGAAAGCGAATGGGGTCCTATAAAGCGAGATATTGAACTGATTAAAGAAACGGGTTGTAAATACCACGTTTGTCACGTGTCGACCAAGGAAAGTGTTGAACTTATACGCAAGGCCAAGGCAGAGGGCGTCGATATCACTTGTGAAACGGGTCCTCATTATCTTGTTTTGGACGACAGTTGTTTACAAGAGGATGCGCGCTTTAAAATGAATCCGCCGTTAAGATCGCGTGAGGACCGTGAGGCTCTGATTGAGGGAATCAAGGACGGCACCATTGATATGATCGCCACCGACCACGCACCCCACAGTGCTGAGGAAAAGGGCAGGGGGCTTGAAAAGAGTCTTATGGGTGTTGTCGGTCTCGAAACGGCATTCCCGATAATGTATACGCACCTTGTTAAAACGGGCGTTATTACTTTAGAAAAGTTGGTTGAACTGATGTCGATCAATCCGAGAAAACGTTTTGGTCTGCTGGAAACTGAAGATTTCTGTATTTTTGACGTCAGTGAAGAATATGAAATTGACCCAAAAAACTTCAAAACAATGGGTCGAAGTACTCCCTTTAAAGGCGACAAGGTATACGGAAAATGCTTACTCACGGTTTGTGACGGCAAGGTTGTATACGAAGCAAAATAGTTTGTAATTAAAATTGATATAAGAAATATTCGGAGGAAGAAATTATGGCAAAGAGAACAGACATTAAGAAAATTCTGATCATTGGCTCAGGCCCGATCGTTATCGGTCAGGCCGCAGAGTTTGACTATGCGGGTACACAGGCCTGTTTAGCACTTAAAGAGGAGGGCTACGAGGTTGTACTTTGCAACTCCAACCCTGCTACCATTATGACCGACACCACCATTGCGGACAAGGTTTATATGGAGCCGTTGACCCTTGAATACATTGCAAAGATTCTCCGTTATGAGCGTCCCGACGCTATTTTGCCCGGCATCGGCGGTCAGACGGGATTGAACCTTGCGATGCAACTTGAGAAGAAGGGTGTTCTTAAATAGTGCGGGGTTGAGCTTCTCGGTACTTCGAGCGAAAGTATCGAACGTGCCGAAGACCGCGAGATGTTTAAGGAACTTTGCCAGTCTATCGGTGAGCCGACCATTCCTTCCGAAATCACCTATAATATTGAAGAGGCTAAAAAGGCAGCCGCCAGAATCGGTTATCCCGTTGTTTTGCGTCCTGCGTTTACGCTTGGCGGTACGGGCGGCGGCTTTGCTTATAACGAAGAAGAACTTGTCGAGATCGGTCTTAATGCTTTCAAGCTTTCTCCCGTCTCGCAGGTCCTTATTGAAAAGAGTGTCCGCGGATATAAGGAAATCGAGTTTGAGGTTATGCGTGACTCCAAAGACCACGCCATTACTATCTGCGGTATGGAAAACATCGACCCCGTTGGTGTGCACACCGGTGACTCTTTGGTCGTTGCTCCCATTATGACCCTGAGTGATCACGATCTGAAGATGCTCAACGACAGTGCTATCAAGCTTATCAAAGAGTTGAAGATCGAAGGCGGATGTAACGTTCAGTTTGCATTGAATCCTCATTCGAGCGAGTATTATCTTATCGAGGTCAACCCCCGAGTTTCACGTTCATCGGCTTTGGCCTCCAAGGCTTCGGGTTATCCGATCGCACGTGTTACCGCAAAAATTGCTGTCGGTATGGCACTTGAAGATATTAAGATTGCCAACACCAATGCCGCATTCGAGCCTCAGCTTGACTACGTTATTGCCAAGTTGCCGAGATTCCCGTTTGATAAGTTTACTGCCGCTTCCAACAAACTTGGCACTCAGATGAAGGCTACCGGTGAAATTATGGGTATCGGTTCCAACCTTGAAGAGGCGCTGCTTAAAGGTACACGTTCACTTGAGATCGGTGTAAACCATATCTATCACGCAAAGTTTGACAATATGAGCAATGATGAGTTGCGTGAATATATCAAAGAGTTCCGTTCGGATAACATTTTTGCTATTGCAGAGCTCTTGGCACGCGGTGTTTCGATTGACGAGGTGCACGAGATCACCATGATCACTCCGTTCTTCCTTGAGTCGATCAAGCGTATCGTTGATATGGAAGAAAACCTTAAAGCACATCCCGAAGATAAGGAGACTCTCCTTTCGGCCAAAAAGATGGGCTTCAGCGATAAGTACGTTGCACGTATGTGGAAATGCGAGGAACTCGACGTTTACAAGTTCCGCAAAGCCAATAATATGTTCCCCGTATTCAAGATGGTTGATACCTGCCATACGGGTGCATATATTCCTTACTTCTATTCGTCTTATTCGGATGAAAATGCCTCGGTATTGACCGATAAGAAAAAATTGGTCGTTCTGGGTGCAGGTCCTATCCGTATCGGCCAGGGTGTCGAGTTTGACTATTCGACCGTTCACGCCGTTACAACCATTAAGAATTCGGGTTACGAGGCTATTATCATCAACAACAACCCCGAAACCGTTTCGACCGACTATACAACCGCCGATAAGCTTTATTTTGAGCCGCTCACTCCCGAAGACGTTATGAACATTATCGAGTTTGAGAAACCTGAAGGCGTTATCGCTTCGCTGGGCGGTCAGACTGCCATCAACCTTGCACAACCTTTGACCGATCGCGGTGTCAAGATTATCGGTACCGACTGTGCTGCTATTGACCGCGCTGAGGACCGCAATGCGTTCGAAAACCTTTTGAACGAACTTGATATTCCCAGAGCCAAGGGTCAGGCAGTTACCAAGATCGAGGACGGTCTTAAAGCCGCCGCCGAAATAGGTTATCCTGTACTTGTCCGTCCGAGCTTCGTTTTGGGCGGTAGGGCTATGCAGATCGTTGCCAATGAGGATCAGCTTCGTCATTATCTTAAGACGGCTGTTGAGATCGACGAGGACAAGCCCGTTCTGGTTGATAAGTACATCGAAGGCCGCGAGGTCGAGATCGACGCTATCTGCGACGGACGTAACGTATTTGTTCCCGGTATTATGGAACTTGTCGAGCGTACCGGTGTTCACTCGGGTGACTCGATCAGTGTTTATCCTTCATTCAGTATTTCCGACAAGGTTAAGGGCATTATCCTGCAGTATGCCAAGAAATTGGGTCTCGGAATCGGCATTGTGGGTCTTTATAACATTCAGTTTATCGTTGACAAGGATGATAACGTATTTATCATCGAGGTCAACCCCCGTTCTTCGAGAACCGTTCCGTTCCTTTCCAAGGCAACGGGTTACAGCTTGGCTGACATTGCTACCGAGTGTATTATGGGTAAGAGCTTGAAAGAGCAGGGAATATTTGATATTTATCCCGATGAGAAAAAGCGTTGGTATGCTAAAGCTCCCGTTTTCTCATTCAACAAGATTCGCGGACTCGACGCTTATCTCTCACCCGAAATGAAGTCTACGGGTGAAGCCATCGGTTATGACGATAAGCTTAACCGTGCTTTGTATAAAGCACTTCAGGCTTCGGGTATGCACCTGCAGAACTACGGTACTGTTTTGGCTACTATTGCCGACAAGGATAAGGAAGAGGCTTTGCCGCTTATCCGCCGTTTCTACAACCTTGGATTTAACATCGAGGCGACCATCGGTACTGCCGAATTCTTGAAGAAGAACGGTATCCGTACCCACGTTCTCGGTAAGATCAGCGAGGGTTGCGAGGAGATTCCCGATGCACTTCGTCAGGGCCATATCGCCTACGTTATCAACACCAAGGATCCCGGTGATACCAACAACGGCAACGACGGACATCAGATTCGTCAGTTTGCAACCGAGAACAATGTCACCATCTTTACGGCACTTGATACCGTAAAGGTTGTGCTTGACGTTCTTGAAGAGACAACCCTTTGCGTATCGACTATTGATGCTTAAGGAGCAGATATGAAACAAGGTATTTTTGAGATTGCCGAAAACCGTATGATTGCCAAAAACACCTACCTTTGTGTGTTAAAAGGCGACGTTTCGGACATTACGGCTTCGGGTCAGTTTATCAATATAAAATTAGACGGATTTTTCTTGCGCCGTCCCATTTCGGTTTGTGATGTGAATGCCGATTCGGTTACCATTATCTATAAGGTTGTAGGTCAAGGTACCGAGGTTATGGCTAATATGTCTAAGGGCGAAAAATTGGACGTTCTGACGGGTCTCGGTAACGGATATGATCTGTCAAAATCGGGCGACCGCCCGCTGTTGCTCGGCGGCGGTGCAGGTGTTCCGCCGATGTATATGCTTTGCCGTTTGCTCATTGCACAAGGCAAAAAGCCCACCGTTATTTTGGGCTTTAACGCAAAAGACGAGGTCTTTTTTGAAGATGAGTTTAAGGCATTGGGCGCCGACGTAGTTGTTACCACTGCCGACGGAAGTTACGGTGAAAAGGGCTTTGTTACCGATGCTATGAAGCGTCTGGATTATACATATTTTTACACATGCGGTCCCGAACCTATGCTTAAGGCTATTGACAAAACAGCCGTTACTTCGGGTCAGTTGAGCTTTGAAGAACGTATGGGTTGCGGTTTCGGTGCTTGTATGGGTTGCTCCTGCAAGACCAAATACGGCAACAAGCGTATCTGCAAGGACGGACCGGTTTTAGAGAGGGAGGAGATTATATGGTAAACACAAAGGTTACTCTTTGCGGAATTGACATGGATAATCCTCTAATCCCTGCTTCGGGTACTTTTGGTTTCGGTTACGAATTTGCCGAGATTTATGATATTAACTGTCTTGGTACGTTCTCTTTTAAGGGCACTACCAAGGATCCCCGTTTCGGCAACCCCACACCGAGAATTGCCGAGTGTGATGCAGGTATGATTAACGCCGTCGGTTTGCAGAATCCCGGTGTTGATAAAGTTTTGAGTGAAGAATTGCCCAAACTGAAAAAGTGTTTTCATAAGCCTGTTATGGCTAATGTCAGTGGATTTTCGGTTGAGGATTATGCTTATACCGTTGAAAGATTAGATGTTGAGGACCAGATTGGCTGGTTTGAGGTCAATGTTTCCTGCCCCAACGTTCACGGTGGCGGTATGAGCTTCGGCACAAATCCCGAATCGGCGGCCGAGGTTACCCGCGCTTGTCGTAAGGTTACAAACAAGCCGTTGCTTATTAAATTATCGCCCAATGTTACCGACATTGTATCGATAGCCAAGGCTTGTGAGGATGCAGGTGCTGACGGTATCAGTATGATAAATACGATGCTCGGTATGAGAATCGACCTTAAGACCAAAAGACCTGTTATTGCCAACAAAATGGGCGGTTTCTCGGGCCCTGCTATCAAACCCGTTGCTTTGAGAATGGTTTATCAGGTATACGATGCCGTTAAGATTCCGATAGTCGGAATGGGCGGTATCTCAACTGCCGAAGATGTTATTGAAATGATGTTGGCAGGTGCCTGTGCCGTTCAGGTCGGTGCGGCTAATCTTGTTGACCCGTACGTTTGTAAGGATATTATTGAAAAATTGCCTGAAGTAATGGCGAAATATGGAATCAATGATTTAAATGATATTATAGGAGGCGCTCATAATGGGTAAGGACGTAATTATTGCTTGTGATTTCGCGAGTAAGGAGGCTTGTTTGTCGTTTTTGGACAAGTTCACAGGCCGTAAGCCGTTTGTTAAGATCGGTATGGAGCTTTTCTATGCCGCAGGCCCCGAGATCGTTCGTGAGATTAAGGCCAGAGGACATAAGATTTTCCTCGATTTGAAGCTTCACGATATTCCCAACACCGTTAAAAAGTCGATGGCTGTTCTGTCTAACCTCGACGTTGATATGACCAACCTGCACGCAGGCGGTACCATCTCGATGATGGAGGCAGGTTTGGAGGGTCTGACGAGAGCTGACGGTACAAGACCTTTGCTTATTGCCGTTACTCAGTTGACCTCTACCGATCAGGAGAGAATGGAAAATGACCTTCTTATTAAAGAGCCTATCGACAAGGTCGTTATGCACTATGCTCACAACGCTATGGTGGCAGGTCTTGACGGTGTTGTTTGTTCACCGCTTGAGGCAGGCAAGGTTCACGAAACCTGTGGTGAGAAGTTCTTGACTGTTACCCCCGGTGTCCGCTTTGCTGACGGTGACGTTGGTGACCAAAAGAGAGTTATGACCCCCGCCGAAGCCAAGAGAATCGGCTCCGATTATATCGTTGTCGGCCGTCCTATTACCGCTGCTGAGGATCCCGTTGCGGCATATACACGTTGTGTTGCCGAGTTCTGTGACTGATAACAAGTTTTCGAGGGGTGTATTATGAGATACGTCTGGGATAACGATATGCACATTCATTCACAGTTGTCATTATGCTCGAGAGACCCTGAGCAGACAACTGAGAGGATTTTGCAGTACGCCAAGGATAACGGTCTTAAAACCATCGTTCTGACCGACCATTGTTGGGATGATAAGAGCATCCCGTCGAGTGATTGGTACAAATATCAGGATCTTGAATATTGCAAACGCTCGTTGCCGTTGCCAAAGGCCGACGGAATTGAGTTTTTGTTCGGCGTTGAGTCTGAAATGCACCATTCGCACCACATTCCTTTGAGTCTTGAGGAAATGGAAAAGCTCGATTTTATTGTTGTTCCGTTGACCCATATGCACATGGTGGGTCACGCCATCACTAAAGAGGAAGGCGAGTCACCTGAAAACAGGGCAAAGGCCTGGGTTGAGCGTTTTGAGGCATTTTTGGCAAAGGATCTGCCCTTTAAAAAGATGGGTCTGGCACACTTGACCTGCGGACTTATTGCTCCCAACCGTGAGGATTATCTGCGTGTGTTGGAGTTGTTACCCGCAGACAAAATGACCGAGTTGTTTAAAAAAGCGGCCGAGGTCGGTGTTGGCATCGAGCTTAATGCAGATGATATGAATTTCAAGCCCGAAGAGGCTGAAACGGTGCTCAGAATGTATCGTATAGCCAAAGCACAGGGCTGTAAATTCTATATGGGCAGTGATTCACATCATCCCAAGAGTTTTGAAAAGTGCGATTTTGTATTCAATCGTGTAATTGATATGTTGGAACTCTCAGAAGACGATAAGTTCCGCATCGGAGAATAAAATTTAAAGGAGAGTATGAAATGGAAAGCTATAAGAGAGAATTTATTAAGTTTTTGGAAGGTGCCGGAGTTCTTAAATTCGGCGATTTTACTGCAAAGTCTGGACGTAAGATTCCGTACTTCATCAACGCAGGTGATATCAAGACCGGCGACCAGATTTCAAAATTAGGTGAGTTTTATGCCAAGGCTTATTTTGAGAAGGTCGGCAATAAGAAAACCGTTCTTTACGGCCCTGCTTATAAGGGTATTCCGATTGCTGTTTCGGTTGCCTGTGCTTTGTCTAAAGAAGGGCTTGACGTTCCCTTCTTCTTCAACCGTAAGGAAGAAAAGGACCACGGTGAGGGTGGCGTTTTCGTAGGCTATAAGCCGCAGGCAGGTGAGGAGATCGTTATTGTTGAGGACGTTATCACCGCAGGTACCGCAATAAGAGAGAGTATGGCAATTCTGTCGGGACTCGAAGGCACTAAGGTTGCCGCAACCTTCGTAATGGTCGACCGTAAGGAAAAGGGTCAGACCGAGAAGAGCGCAATGGCCGAGGTCGGTGAGGAATTCGGTTTCCCTGTATACTCGGTTGTTGACGTTTATGATATTATCGAGTATCTCGAAGAGGATCCTAAAAACCGTGAGAACGTTGACCGTATTAAGGCTTATCTTGCCATCAACGGCGCTAAAGCATAAGGAAGAACGAATATGAGCAGTCTTATCAGTATTCTTGATCTGACCGTTGACGAGATCGCAGAGCTTGTTGCGACCGCCAATGATATTATTGATAATCCCAAAAAATACAGTGAAGTATGCCGTGGCAAAAAGTTGGCAACCTTGTTTTTTGAGCCGTCGACCAGAACTCGTTTGAGCTTTGAGGCCGCCATGTATGAGCTGGGAGGTTGCGTTTTGGGCTTTTCTGAGGCGCAGAGTTCTTCGGCCGCAAAAGGTGAGAGCATTGCCGATACCGCCAAGACCATTTCCTGCTATGCCGACATTATTGCAATGCGCCATCCCAAAGAGGGCGCACCGTTGGTTGCGGCTATGAACGCTTCAATTCCCGTTATTAATGCGGGTGACGGCGGTCACAACCATCCGACACAGACCTTGGCCGACCTTTTGACCATTCAGCGTGAAAAGGGACGCTTCAGTGACCTTACTGTGGGTCTTTGCGGCGACCTTAAATTCGGACGTACCGTTCATTCGCTTATTGAGGCTTTATCTCGCTATTCGGGCGTCAAGTTTGTTCTTATCTCACCCGAAGAGTTGAAGCTGCCGAGCTACGTTAAAAACGACGTTTTGAGAAAGCACGGAATCGAGTTCAAGGAAACCACCGATTTAGAGGCGGTTATGCCCGAGCTTGACATCCTTTATATGACCCGTGTTCAACGTGAGCGCTTCTTCAATGAGGAAGATTATCTGAGACTGAAGGACAGTTATATCCTGACTCCCAAAAAGCTCAAAACTGCTAAAGCCGATCTGAGCATTATGCATCCGCTGCCGAGAGTCAATGAAATCAGCGTTGCTATCGACTCGGACCCCAGAGCCGCTTATTTCAAGCAGGTTCTGAATGGCAAGTATGTCAGAATGGCACTTATTATGAAGCTTTTGGAGGTGTCGGTATGATGAACATTAACCCCATAAAGAACGGTATAGTTATCGACCACATCACTGCCGGTAAGGCTATGCAGATATACACGCTGATGGGCCTTGACAAGCTTGACTGTTCGGTTGCCATTATCAAGAACGTTGAAAGCGGACGTATGGGCAAAAAGGATATCGTCAAAATTGACTTCGATTATGACATTGACATCGACGTGCTGGGTTATATTGATTCGGGTGTTACGGTCAACGTCATTAAAAACGGCGAGATCATCGAGAAAAGAAAACTCGAGTTGCCTGAGAAGTTGACCAACGTTATTTTCTGCAAAAACCCGAGATGTATTACCTCCTGTGAGCAGGAATTGCCGCATATTTTCAAGCTCACCGATAAAGAAAACAAGGTATACCGTTGTCTTTATTGTGAGACCAAAGCAAAGAATCTGTGATTTTTTAACGACTCTCCCAAAATTTTGGGAGAGTCGTTTTTTTGTAAGTTGAAATTTGTAACAAATTTGTATATTTTGGTTACTGTTTTGGAACTTGTGTTTTTGGGGGTTGGGTTATAATATAAAAATAGGATGAAATTTTTTTGGGGGGTGGGCGAATGAAAAGAATAATCGCTTTGGTTATTTGCCTTAGCTTAATGTGTTTTGCGGCTTGTTCGACTTCTCGGGGCGGGTCGTCGGATACGTCGTCGACGGGAGCGTCGGATGTTTCGATTGATACCGTTACTTCGAGTGAATCAACGTCGACCGTGCCGTCTGAGGTGGGTTCTTTTTTGCCGCCCTCGTCAGAGGATAAGTCCTCGTCTGAGGCTTCGTCTTCAAAGGTTACTTCAAGTTATATTTTGCGAAAATTTGACGTAACAGTGGGCGAGTATACGGTGGTTGATGCCGAAAACGCCAGAGGAATTGATAACACTAAAAACGGCTTCGGTTTTGGTGTGGCAAAAAACGGTGAACCGCACGAAATATCGGTCAACAATCAGAAGCGGTTTGACGGTTACAGCAACGTTGAGGCACTGGCGCTTGATACCGTGTCGGTCGACAAGCGGATGTACCTGACCTTTGACTGCGGTTATGAATATATGAATCTGACCGACGATATTCTTGATACTTTAAAGGAAAAGAATGTCAAGGCGGCATTTTTTGTGACTTTAAGTTATATTAAGAGTAATCCCGATAAGATCGACCGAATGATAAAAGAAGGTCATATTGTCGGCAATCACTCGGCAAATCATCCCGTCTTTCCCGATATTTCGCGCACTAAAATGGCCGACGAGCTATACAAGGTTGACGAATATCTGCAAAAGCATTTCAATTATAAGAACGTTTATTTCAGATTTCCGACGGGTGCGTATTCCGAAAATGCGTTGGAGCTTGTGACCTCGGTGGGTTACAAGTCGGTGTTCTGGTCGGTGGCGCACGGCGACTATGACGTTGATGCTCAACCGACAGTTCAAGCAACCTTTGATACTGTAACGGGACGTTTTCATCCCGGTGCCGTGATACTGCTTCACGCTATTTCGACCTCTAATACTAAAGCTTTGGGGGATATTATCGACGAGGCTCACGTTCAAGGCTATACCTTTAAAACGTTGGACGAATATGCCTGGCAGTGAGTATGAAAAAGACCCGCGAACGGAGCACTCCGTTCGCAGGTCTTTTGGTTTTCTTTAGATTTTTTCTAAAAGCGCTTTCATAACGTCGGGGCCGTGGTCGAAGTAGACGCCGGTGGCTGCGGCGGTGTCCTCGGTGAAGGTGTCGGGGCCGCTCCGGGACTTCTTATTGTCGTACAAAAGGAAGGGGACCGGGTCACGGGCGTGGGTCATTGTGATAAGCGGGGTGGGGTGGTCGGGCATAATGAGAATACGGTATTCGCCGTACTGTTCAAGTTCCTTCAAAAGGGGAGCCAATATCTTTTTGTCGATAAGCTCAATGGCCTTGACCTTGTTTTCGGCTTCACCGCGGTGACCGCACTCGTCGGGTGCTTCGACGTGAACGTATACAAGGTCGTTGGTTTTAAACAGCTTGGCGGCGGCTGCTGCCTTGCCGTCAAAGTCAGTATCAATATAACCGGTGGCACCCTTGACCTCGGCAACCTCACATTTGGCAAGCTTGCCGATACCCTTTATAAGGTCGACGGCCGATACGATACCACACTTTACACCGAACTTATCTTCGAAGGCCTGCATTTGCGGTTTGGTGCCTTCGCCCCAAAGCCAGATGGAATTGGCGGGACGTTTACCCTCGGCAATTCTACGCTTGTTGACGGGGTGATCCTTTAAAACGGCAACGCTTTTCTTCATAAGGTCGATAAGCGGTGCGGCATTTTCGTGGGTGCTTAAATATTCACCGACCACGCGTCCGCTGATGTCGTGCGGAGGGGTCATATTGCCTAAGTCGACCGTGCCGTTCTTGACGACCAAGCAATGACGGTAGCTGACACCTGCATAGAATGAATAGATCTCGTTGCCAAAGGCTTCCTGAACCGATTTTATGATTTCGGCGGCTTCTTCTGAGGAAATGTCACCTGCCGAGTAGTCTATCATAGTTTTATCGCCGTAATTTTCCTCGTCGGACAGGGTGACAAGGTTACAACGAAGGGTTACGTCGGTATCGGTAAGTGCAATACCGATACTTGCGGCTTCAAGCGGTGAACGTCCTGTATAGCATTCAGCAGGGTCGTAACCCATAACACTGAGGTTGGCAACGTCACTGCCGGGTTTTAAATTGTCGGCAACGGTCTTGGCGAGACCTAAAACGGACGTCTTGCTAAGGCGGTCCATATTGGGTTTCGAGGCCAACATCATAGGGGTCTTGTTGTCAAGACCTGCGAATTTGTAGTCGGCCATACCGTCACAAAGTAATACTAAATATTTCATATTATTCTCCTTTTTTCAGGGTTAAAAAACTTTACTCAAAACTGCGGCTATCATAGGCATTGTTATAAGTGACAAAATTGTTGTAACCGAAACGATCTTACTGGCATAAACCGCATCGCCGTCGAAACGTTCGGCAAATATATTGGCCATTGCGGCAACAGGGGTCGAAGAACTGATAACCAGAACCGTTGCGGCAGGAATAAGTATCAAGTCGGGTATAAAGCCGGTCAGTTGAACCAACTTCATAATGCCCACAATCGCGAATGGAATAAGGATAAGCCGCACAACTATGAGTAAGGGCATATACTTGTCCTTAAACATTGTTTTGAAATTGCTTTCAGCAAGACGTATGCCGATCATCATCATAGACATAGGAATGACGGTGCTTTTAAGCAAAAACAGAACATCGTCCTTGACGACGGGTATTATAAATTCATTGAATATCGGGGTTAAGGCTTCGGGAATCGACCATAAACCGCCGATGATGTAAAGTGCAAGTCCGATATAGGTCGGAACGGTGGCGGGGTTCCACAACATTTTTTTGACCGAGATATAAGAACGGTCCTTGGAATACATATAGCAGCCGAGTGACCAGTTGTAGACGTTAAACGCTACAACGTAGAAGGTGGCATAAATGGCGGCGGTGGGGCTGATAAGCTCGGATATTAAGGGAATGCCCATAAATCCCGCGTTGGTGAAGATGGTTGAATACCTAAGGATAAGCTGCTGTCTTTCGGGAGCATTTTTGTAAAGCAGCTTTGCTATGTAAAAATAACCGATGTGAAAAACCAGTGCGAACACAAAAACGCAAACCGACGTTATTAAAATAGTTTTCGTAAACGGGGCGTCAAGAAAGCTGTATATTATCATTGCAGGCTGTGTGAGGTACACAACCACATCCGAAAAGCCTTTGGCTAAATTGCCGTCAGCCTTTTTGGTCAATCTTAATATAACGCCTAAAGCTATCATTACGGTCAGTAACAATACCTTTTGCACCAAAACATCCAATCCGTACATAAAGTCGCCGCCTAAAATTCTAAGTTATATTATATAATACAACTTAATTGTAAGATTTTCAATATTTTAGTTTAAATTTTTTAAGGCACGATTTTGTTGCGTTTCAGGGTATTAAGTGATATAATTTTTTTAAAAGGGGATGTTGATATGATTTATACCAAGATGACCAAAAAAGCTTTGAAGCTTTGTTTTGACGTGCATAAGGAACAGGTGGATAAAAGCGGTATGCCGTACGTGTTTCATCCGTTTCATTTGGCAGAGCAGATGACCGATGAGGTTACCACGGTGGTGGCCTTGTTGCACGACGTGGTGGAGGATTCGGATATTACCTTTGAGGACCTGGAAAAAGAAGGGTTTGAAAAGTCTGTTATTGACGCATTGAAACTGCTTACACACAAGGATAAGAGCGTTTTATATATGGACTACGTTGCCAAAATAAAGGGAAACCCGATTGCCACAGCGGTCAAATTGGCCGATTTGCGACATAACACCGATTTGACCCGATTGGATGTTATTGACCAAAAGGCACTCACGAGAAGGAAAAATTATCTTGATGCCATAATGTTACTTGAAGGAAAATAAGTTTGGATTTTAAGTGAATTTGACAAGAAATATATTATTTTTTAAAAAATACTTGTAAATGTGGGACAGATGTTATACAATTAACAGGTAAAATATTTCGGAGGTGCGATTTTATGAAGCCTTTTATGAATGAAGATTTTTTGCTTAAGACCGAAACGGCTAAAAAACTGTATGAAATGGGTAAGGATCTGCCTATTATCGACTATCACTGCCATATAAATCCTCAGGAGATTTATGAGAACCGTAAGTTCAATGATATTACCGAGGTTTGGCTTGGCGGCGACCATTATAAATGGAGACTTATCCGTTCAAACGGTGTTCCCGAAGAGGAGATTACGGGAAGCGCCGACAACCGCACCAAGTTTCAACGTTTCGCCGAGGCTTTACCCAAGGCTATCGGTAACCCGATGTATCATTGGACGCATCTTGAACTCAAGCGTTATTTCGGCTATGACGGTGTTTTGAACGGCGATACCGCCGAGGAGGTATGGAATCTCTGTAATGAGAAACTGAAGTCGGACGATATGACGGTAAGAGGTCTTATTGAGCGTTCCAACGTTGCATTTATAGGCACTACAGACGACCCCGCCGATTCACTTGAGTGGCACAAGTTACTTAAAGAGGATGAGTCGTTCAAGACGGTGGTTGCACCCTCGTTCCGTCCCGATAAGGCGGTCAATATCGAAAAGGATGGCTTTAAAGAGTATATCGGTAAGCTGTCTGACGTTGTCGGTGAGAAGATCGACTCGGTCAAGACCTTGAAGAGAATTATGCATGATCGCCTTGATCTGTTTGAGGAAATGGGCTGTAAAGCCGCCGACCACGGTCTTGATTACGTTGTTTATGCACCCGCCGATGAAAAAGAGGTTGAAAAGATATTCAAGAAGGCTTTGAAGGGCAATGCAGTAACCTCGGCCGAGATGGAAATCTATAAGACCAACCTGCTCATATTCTTTGCAGAGGAATATCATAAGCGCGGATGGGCAATGCAGATCCACTACGGTACTATGCGTAATATCAACGCTCCCATCTTCCGCAAAATGGGTCCCGACGTTGGCTTTGACGTTATTTCCAACCGTTGCTGCTGTGATGCTATTGCAGGCTTGCTCAACGCCTTTGTTGAGAACGAGGCCTGCCCTAAAATAATTCTTTATTCGCTTAATCCTGCCGACAATCAGTTGCTTGACACCATTATTGGTGCCTTCCAAGGGTCGGAGGTTGCAGGTAAGATTCAGCACGGCTCGGCCTGGTGGTTTAACGATACCAAGACCGGTATGCAGGAACAGATGACCTCGTTGGCCAATCTGTCGATTTTGGGTAACTTCGTCGGTATGCTGACCGACTCGAGAAGCTTCCTGTCTTACACCCGTCACGAGTATTTCAGAAGAATACTTTGCAATTTGTTGGGCGACTGGGTTGAAAACGGCGAATATCCCTATGACGAAAAGGCTCTCGGAGAGATCGTTCAGGGTATTTGCTACTACAATGCCAAGAGATATTTCGGACTTTAATTGGATGTGGCCGATGTGCTGTCAGCACATCGGCCTTATTTTATTTATTTTTAACCGATATTTAACAAAAAAACACTTTTCAAATGCTATGTTTCAATGTATAATGTAAACTAGGTTAATATTGAAAAGAGGAAATGACTTGATATATCTTGTTGAGGACGATGCAAACATCCGCGAGCTTGTCGTTTACACGCTCAATAATGTTGGATTTGAGGCTCACGGTTTTGAAAGACCGTCGGAGTTTTATACTGCGTTGGAAAGCGCGTTGCCGTCGCTTATATTGCTTGATATAATGTTGCCCGAAGAAGACGGGCTGAGTATTCTCTCTAAATTGAAGGCTTGGGACAAAACGGCCGACATCCCCGTTATAATGCTGACAGCCAAGGGCACAGAAATGGACAAGGTCAAGGGTCTTGATACGGGTGCCGATGATTACATAGCCAAGCCTTTCGGTATGATGGAATTGGTGGCGCGTGTCAAAGCAAGATTGCGCAGTGTTAAGTCTAAAACGGCATTGTCTGAATATCGCGTGCAGGGACTTTACGTTTGTCCTTCAAAGCATATTGTTGAGGTCGATTCGACCGCCGTTCAGTTGACCTTGAAAGAGTTTGAAATGCTTTGTTTATTGCTTGAAAACCGCAACGTTGTATTAACCAGAGACCAGATATTGAAAAGCGTGTGGGGATATTCGTTTGACGGGGAAAGCCGAACGGTTGATGTTCATATAAGAACCTTACGTCAGAAGTTGGGCTCGGCAGGTGACGTTGTTGAGACCATTCGCGGCATCGGTTATAAAATAGCGGGGGACGGAGAATGAAAAGTTTAAGAAGCATTATCACCCGTTATATTGTTGCAATATCGTCGGTAATGGCGGTTGTGGCTTTCGGAATACTTTTTGCCATTGTGTATTTTGTTTATTCCGATCACGACACCTCGGCTTTAGACGTGCTTATACCGATCGCCGGCATTTTTATTGCAGAGGTCGCTGTTTCGGCGTTGGTTGCATCGGCGGTTTCAAAGGAAATCATCAGGCCGATAAACCGATTGAATCCTGAAGACCCGAAAAGCACACCCGTTTACCGTGAGTTATCGCCGTTGGTCGGTCGAATTGAGGCACAGAACAGCCAGATAGCACAACAGATGGCCGACCTTAGCACCGAACACGAAAAGCAAGACGCGATGCGACGGGATTTTACCGCTAACGTTTCACACGAACTCAAAACTCCGTTGACATCGATTTCGGGATATGCCGAAATTATAAAAAACGGCATCGCTAAGGAAGAGGACGTTATACGGTTTGCGGGTAAAATATACGATGAGTCGCAACGTCTTATTACCCTTG
This sequence comes from Clostridia bacterium, assembly GCA_017629275.1. Taxonomy (GTDB): domain Bacteria; phylum Bacillota; class Clostridia; order Oscillospirales; family Acutalibacteraceae; genus UMGS172. The sequence goes on along the minus strand of JAGBXM010000144.1, from coordinate 25,032 downwards.
TCGGTGATATAATCAAGGTTTCACAGTTAGACGGCAAAGAGGTGCCGGTTGAATTCAGTCAGTTCGACCTTTATGAATTGGCTGAGGAAGTGTTGGCACAGTTGGAGCTTTCGGCTAAAGAACGCAACATAACGCTGGAGCTTGTCGGGGATAGGATTATGCTGACCTCGGCAAGGCAGATAGTTGAGGAGATAATTTTCAATCTCTGTGACAATGCGGTTAAATACAACCGTGAAAACGGACGTGTGACCGTAAAACTCAAACAATGTATTGACGGAGTTGAGTTAAGCGTAAAGGATACCGGTATCGGTATCGGAAAGCAGGATATTGACCGTATTTTCGAGCGGTTTTACCGCGTTGATAAAAGTCATTCAAAGGAAATCGGCGGAACAGGTCTCGGACTGTCCATTGTTAAGCACGGCGCAAAATTTCTCGATGCCGCCGTTATGGTGGAAAGTGAACCCGACGTCGGTACCGTTGTAAGAATAGTTTTTTAAGCAGTGGGGTAGCATCCGAACACCGATTTGTGTTCGACTTTCCTCGCATTAAGGAGTTTATTATGGCCAAAAGAATTGCACTTATCGCACACGATAATATGAAACCCAAGATGATCGAATGGTGTCACAAGAACTATGAGGCTTTGTCGCATCATTTCCTTTGCGGAACGGGTACGACCTCATCCAAGATAACCGAAGCGACGGGGTTGCCCGTCAAGGCTTATCTGAGCGGCCCTCTGGGCGGTGACCAGCAGATCGGCGCACGCGTTGCGGTCGGTGAGATAGATGTTATAATTTTCTTCTCCGACCCGTTGACCGCTATGCCGCACGACCCCGACGTCAAGGCGCTTTTGAGAATTGCTCAGGTTTACGATATTCCCATTGCCAACAACGTAGCTACGGCTGATTGTATTCTTAAGGCATTATTGTAATTTGTTGGCGAGTTTTTAACAGTGGGTGGTTTTATGAAATTTACCAAACTGCTATGTTTACTGCTTGTGTTGTTGACCGTTGTGTTTTCGGTTGCTTGCGGCGGTAAAGGTGAGGACGAAGGTCCCGACTTTTTCGAACTGAAAGAAATACCGCAGGACAGTGTTTCAAACGTTCAGGGGGTCGGCTCACGTTTGAACGAAAACTTTACCGATGAACCGTTGATCGGTGCCGAAACGGGTGAATTATTGCCGTTTGTCGGAGGGTTTTATACCTATACCGAGGTCGTTTTTGAAGACGAGAAAGATAAAGAAAAAGGCGAAGCCAAGACACCGAAGCAGATTTCGTTGCCATTGTACGGACTGTGCACCGAGCAGGGCGCGGTGGTTGTCGATGCCGTTTACGATGCCGTGAAAAAGCACGTGACCGATGAAGGTTCCTTTATTTATGAGTTGGTTAAAGGTGCCGACGGTTCGAATGACCGCCAAGGTGAAAGATTTTTGATGGCTGCCGACGGTTCGTGGGGGTTTACGATTCCTAAAACCCACGCTTACGGTTCGGCGGGTGGCGACCTTGTAACGCTTATCTGTAAGCGCACACAGAACAAGGTTGATTATTACTATCACGATTTTTATGACCATTCAGGAAAAAGGGTATTTACGTTTGACAATACCCTTGCCGAAACACCCAACGTTGAATATACGATCGGTGCTTTTTCGGATGGTCTGGCGCCCGTAAACGTTACGGTTAAGAAAAATAACAAACCCGAAGCCGAAAAGACCGAAGGTGAAAAAACCGAAGAGACTCCCGAAAACGAGGATAAAACCTACGGCTATTACATTAACGTAAAGGGCGAAAAGGTTCTGGAGGATTATATTCGGTGCGGCGAATTTAAAAACGGATATGCCGTGATCGAAAAGGAAGAGGGCAAATTCGGTGTATTGACTCCGAAGGGTGAGTGGTTTATCGAGCCGAAATACCGCGAGATAAATTATAATGCCGAAAAGGGTCTGTTTGCCTGCGGAGACGACGGCTTCTTTGATATTCTCAATATGGAAAAGAAGTCGCAGAAAAAAATTCTTTGTGACCGTGGAAGCGTTGAAATATTAGGCTTTGATACGCTTATTTATAAAAAGGTCAACGCCGATACCAAACGCGAAGAGTATTATTATTACGAAACAGGTGAGCCGTTCTCCTGTGTAGAAACCGGTCAGTTCCCCGACGGTGAGGGCCCGGTTGAAGGTCTTTACGTCTGCACCTATACGGGAACGGGTACGATATTTGATGAAAACGGCGAAACGGTTGCAGGTGTCGGTGATTTCGGTCAACTTGTTGAGCGTTTCGGTAACACCTGCGTTATTACCAATGCCGCTGACCGCAAGGTCTGCTTTGTGACGGTCAGCAACAAGCAACGTTTTGACTGGTTGCGTTATAAATATTTAAGACAAAGCATCGGTGGAAGATATCTGTGTATGCAAAGCTCCGCTTTGGAAGATTCAAGTTTTGCCTTGTATGATATTTATACCAATGAATTTGTATTTACAAGTGCCGATTACATTTCGGCAAGTCAGGGTCAGGATGCTGAGCTTTTGTCGGTTGTCAACGGACAGACGGTGACGGTTTATAATAAAAAACTCGAACCCGTATTAGTGACCAAGTGGTAATGCGAGAGGGAGGATAATGATGAAGAGAATATTTGCTTTTTGTCTTTGTGTTTTACTCTTGCTGTCGGTCGGATGCGGTAAAAAAGAACCTTCAAGAGTGGTCGAGGGCAGTGTTGAGTTTACTGCCGAAACGTTGCCTAAAATATGTGTGACCGCATATACTGATTCGGCGGCGATATCGGCTGTTTCGGCCGTTCTGGGAATTGAACGTGACGAAGCGCAAAAGCTTCTTACCGTTTGCGAGACCACCGATGATTGTTATACCAAACTGATAAACGGTGAGTGTGACATTGTTTTGGCTCATACTTATGGGCTTAACATTGCCAATGAACTCAAAGATATGCCGTTGCCAATGGTTGAGACGGCTTTAAAAACCGATGCTTTGGTTTTTGTTACCAACGGAAATTTTGGGGTCGAATCGTTGACCTTTGAGCAGATCAAGTCCTTGTATATGGGTGAGATCACCGACTGGAAGGATCTAGGACTTGAAAAATGCCCCGTCACATTGTTCAGTTGTGCCAAAGGCACGGCGGCAAGGGGTACTTTTGAACGTTTTTTTGGAACCGAAATGCCTGAACCTTTGGTCAACAAAACCGTTTTGACCTCAAAGGGTGAATTCGCAACCGAAATAACCTACGACAACCGCGACGGTGCTTTGGGATATAGTCTGTTGAGTGTCATATCGGCCAATTCGGGCAGTGCCGTAAAACCGTTAGCGGTTGACGGAGTTGCACCGACCGAAGAAAATATTGCTTCGGATAAATACATTTATAAAACCTCAATACTTGCGGTTATGCGCGGCGGCGAGGATGAAAATTCTAAATCTGCGGTGCTTTACCGTTGGTTGACGGGTGAACAGGGAAAACAGATTTTAGGGTTTTAATAGAAATTAAGATTTATATTATTTTAAAAAAGAGGTGAGAATAAAATGGATGCCGGTAGTAGTAACGGTATAAAACCCCGAGGTACCAAGAGAAAAGCGGAGGTGTCCGTTTTTCTCACCATAAAACTTTTATTTTAAGGTACTCTGTTGTTTTATACCTTCTTAAAATTTTACAAAAAGGAGAAGGTTATTATGGAAAACATGGAGATTATTTTTGAGACGGCAACCGAACTTTTAGAACGCAAAGCCTTTAAGCGGTTGCGCGACCTTTTGACCGAACTCAATCCTGCCGACGTAGCCGAGTTGTTTTCGGAACTCAATGACAAGGACGTCACGGTGGCGTTCAGAATTTTGCCAAAAGACTTTGCGGGTGACGTTTTTTCCTATATGGAAAACGATAAGTGTGAGGTGCTTATCAACAGCTTCAGCGATGCCGAGCTCCGTGATATTTTAAACGAACTCTGGCTTGATGATACGGTTGATATTATCGAGGATATGCCTGCAGGTGTCGTTACAAGAATACTCAAAAACACCGACCCCGCCGTAAGAAGGCAGATAAACGAATTGCTCAAATACCCCGAAGACTCGGCCGGCAGTATTATGACGGTTGAATACGTGTCACTAAAAAAAGAACTTACGGTTGAGCAATGCTTTAACAAGATAAGAAGAGAAAGTATCGATAAGGAAACGGTTTATACCTGCTACGTTACCGAAAAGAGAAAACTTATTGGCACCGTGTCGGTCAAGGACCTTTTGATGGCCGAGTCGACGGCTGTTGTTTCCGATATAATGGAGACCAACGTTATTTTCGTTGAGGCCCACGAGGACAAAGAGACTGTGGCGCAGATGTTTTCAAAATACGACGTTTTGGCTCTGCCTGTTGTCGATAAGGAAGAAAGAATCGTCGGCATCGTTACGGTTGACGACGCTATGGACGTTATCGAAGAGGCTGCAACCGAGGATATCGAGCGTATGGCGGCTATTACCTCGACCGACAAGCCGTATCTTAAAACCGGTGTTTTCAGTATCTGGCTCAATCGTATTCCGTGGTTGTTGATATTGATGCTGTCGGCCACCTTTACGGGAATTATCATAAGCGGATTTGAAAATGCGTTGAGCGTATTTCCCGTGCTTATCGCGTTTATACCTATGCTTATGGGTACGGGCGGTAATGCGGGCGGTCAGTCGTCGGCCACCGTTATCCGCGGTCTTGCTTTGGGTGAAATCGAACTGCGCGATATACCCAGAGTGTTGTTTAAAGAATTTCGCGTGGCACTTTTGTGCGGTGTGACGGTTGCGGTAACGGGATTTTTGAAGATACTGCTCATTGACAATCTATTGCTTAATATGGACGTATCTTACCGTGAAATGTTGGTTGTAAGTCTGACGTTGGTTGTGACGGTTTTCTTTGCTAAACTCGTGGGGTGCACCTTACCGATATTGGCTAAGGCTATAAAACTTGACCCTGCAGTCATGGCGAGTCCGTTTATTACCACCATTGTCGACGTTTTGTCTTTGATCGTTTATTTCTTCTTTGCGATGAGAATATTGAATATTTAATTTAAAAGAGGTGAGGGAATGAAGATTTCGGTAGCGTTGGCCACCTATAACGGCGAACGGTTTGTTAAAAAGCAGTTGGAGTCGCTGCTTAACCAAACAAGGCAACCCGATGAGGTTATTATTATCGATGACTGCTCGACCGATAATACCGAAAACGTAGTTTCAGACTTTATTTCCTCAAATGACCTTGATTGGGATTTTGCGGTTGCCGAAAGCAATCAAGGATATAAAAGAAATTTTTATAACTGTCTTAAAAAATGCACGGGAGATTTGATTTTCCTTTGCGACCAGGATGACGAATGGTATCCCGAAAAGATAGAAAGAACAGTATCGGTTTTCCTGAATGACGGGCATTGTCTTGCGGTCAATTCCTCGTTTGATATGACCGATGAGAATGGTGAAATATCGGTGCCGTTTGGGACTGACAAGAAAAATACCGCCAATCACGGACTTATCAATTTCTCGGTTGAACGCGGCGATATAATTTCGGTTGATTTAAAAACGGTTTTGGTTTATAATATTTCGCCGGGATGTACGTGTTGCTTTAAAAGGGAAGTGGTCGAAAGGTATCTTGCCGTTTCCGAGTGTCGGCTCCCGCACGATTGGGAATTGAATATAATTGCGGCGGCTTCGGACGGCTTAAGGTTTTTGAATCTGCCGCTTATCGGTTACCGTCAACACGGGAACAATGCTATCGGTTTAAGCACCGATGCTTCGTTCGGTCCTTTGAAAATGAGGGGTAACGTCGACGTGCGATTCAAGGTGCTTGAGCTTCAGAAGGCACAGGCCGACGTTGTACGGGAAAATCTCGACGGGTCGGACAGGGTGCAGAAACGTTTTTCTGAAAAGCTGACGAAATTTTGTGAAAATCGAGAAAAGATATTGGTCGATAAAAAGCTTTGGCCTTGCTTTAGAAACTTTTTGTTGTATCCCCGTTTAAAACAGGTTGCAACAATACATTTCAGAGGGCTTTTGGGTGATATGGTTTACGTTATTAAACATAAGGGTGATAAAAAATGATTGATTGTGCCATTAAAGATTTGGTCGAATACGGTGTGAGAAACGGTCTTTTAACGACCGAAGACAAGGTTTATACCGTCAACCGTATTCTTGACATTTTGGGACTTGACGAGTACGAGGAACCCGATTGTGTCAAAAATGCGGAACTTGAGGATATTCTTAAAGAGTTTTTGGATTTTGCGGTTGAAAACGGTATTATTGACGATAATATTACCGAAAAAGACCTTTTTGATACTAAGGTTATGGCGGCTTTGGTACCCCGTCCGTCCGAGGTTATCAAGACGTTCTGGTCGGAATATGAAAAGTCGCCCGAAACGGCTACCGATTATTATTATAAATTAAGCTGCGACAGTGACTATATCCGTCGTTACCGTATTGAAAAGGACGTAAAATGGGTCACTTCGACCGAATACGGTGACCTTGATATTACCATCAATCTTTCCAAGCCCGAAAAGGACCCTAAGGCCATTGCCGCTGCTAAAAATGCCAAGCAGAGCGGATATCCTAAGTGCCTTTTGTGTAAGGAAAATGAGGGCTACGGTGGTAGAATGAACCATCCTGCCAGAGGTAACCACCGCATTATCCCGATGATGATAAACAATACCCCGTGGATGATGCAGTACAGTCCTTACGTTTATTATAACGAGCATTGCATCGTGTTTAATTCCGAGCATACTCCGATGGCTATCAACCGTGCCACCTTCAGAAAACTGCTCGATTTTGTTAAAATCTTTCCGCACTACTTTGTCGGTTCCAATGCCGACCTGCCGATAGTCGGCGGCTCTATTCTGACCCACGATCATTTCCAGGGCGGACATTATACCTTTGCAATGGCCAAAGCGCCCATTGAAACCGTTGTAAAGTTCGACGGTTTCGACGATGTCGAAGCCGGTATCGTCAAGTGGCCTATGTCGGTCATTCGCTTGAGAGCCGATGACACCGAGCGACTTATTGAGTTGGCCGATAAGATCCTTTTGAAGTGGAGAGGCTACACTGACGAGGATGCCTTTGTATTTTCCGAAACCGACGGCACACCGCATAACACTATTACACCTATCGCCCGTAAGGCCGACGGCAAGTTTGAGCTTGATTTGGTACTCCGTAACAACATCACCACCGAGGAGCATCCGTTGGGCGTTTATCATCCCCACGCAGAACTGCATCACATCAAGAAGGAAAACATCGGTCTTATTGAGGTTATGGGTCTTGCCGTTCTTCCTGCACGTCTTAAAGAAGAAATGCGTGTTTTGGGTGAAAAATTAGTTGCAGGTTCTGACCTTTATGCCGATGAAACGACGGCACTTCATGCCGATTGGGCAGTTGAGTTCAGCAAGAATTATGATATTACCGCTGACAACGTTGATGAGGTTATCCGTGCGGAGGTAGGCAAGGTTTTTGCCAAGGTGCTTGAGCATGCAGGTGTTTACAAGCGTGACGAAAAGGGTAAGGCGGCATTCCTTAAATTTGTCGACGAAGTGAACAAATAAACGGGTAAATATTTGTCTACAAATAACGTCAATTTGTCTTTACATTTGAAGTTAAGTTTAGTACAATGAGCATAGAACTTCATGGTTCTGTGCTCATTATTTTTTCTTTTGAAATGAGGTTGAGATTTATGGATAAAAAGCGCTTGGGAGTTATGGTTGACTGTTCAAGAAATGCTGTTATGACGGTTGACGCACTCAAAAAGTTCATCGATTTGTTGAGCAAGATGGGCTATAATATGCTGATGCTCTATACCGAGGACACCTATGAGGTCGACAATCAACCCTGGTTCGGTTATCTTCGAGGTCGTTATTCCAAGGACGAAATGAAGGAAATTGTTGCCTACGGCGAAGAAAAGGGAATAGAGCTCATTCCTTGCATTCAGACCCTGGCGCACTTAAATCAGATGTTCCGTTGGCCTGAGTACAACGCCGTCCGTGACTGCGACGATATCCTGCTTATCGACGAGGATAAGACCTATCAACTTATCGAGGATATGTTCTCAACACTTCGTCAATGCTTTAAAACAAATAAACTGCATATCGGTATGGACGAGGCTCATAATGTGGGACTCGGAAGGTTCCTTGACAAATACGGATTTCAGAACCGCTTTGAAATCATTGCGCGTCATTTGAAGCGCGTTGCCGACCTTGCCGCAAAATACGGCTTTGAGCCGATGATGTGGAGCGATATGTTCTTCAGACTTGCCAACCACGGCGCGTACTATGTCAATGACCCCGATATTATCACCGAGGATATTATCAAGTGTGTTCCCGATAATGTTGAGTTGGTTTATTGGGATTACTACAAAAAGGAGCGAGAGCCTTATGATATTATGATCGAGGCTCACAAGCGATTCCGCAAGCCTGTTTGGTTTGCAGGCGGTGCCTGGACGTGGACCGGCTTTACTCCGCACAACAACTTGTCACTGATAAGCACCAAATCGGCTATGTCGGCCTGCCGTGACGGCGGTGTTGAAAACGCATTCCTCACCTGTTGGGGAGATGACGGCGGAGAGACCTCGACCTTCTCGATACTGCCTACTCTGATGTATGCCGCTGAAGTTTACCGTGGCAATGATGATATGGATTCCATCAAGCAGAAGTTTAAAGAGCTGTTCGGCTTTGCATTTGACGATTTTATGAAGCTTGACCTGCCTGCGGTCTACGGTCCCGGTGCAGAGGCTTCGGCGCAGTTGCCCGACAAGCAGATGCTTTATTCCGATCCTTTCTTGGGCTTTAGTGACACAATAGTTGACGATAGCCAAAAAATGAAGGAGACCTATCTCGGTTATGCCAAGGAGCTGTGGCCTTTGGCAAACCACGAAACATACGGTCATCTGTTTAAGTCGGCCGCCGCCTTGTGTGAAGCTGTTGCTTACAAGGGCGGCTTGGGCAAACTGACCCGTGAGGTTTATAAGTCCGGTGACAAAGAGGCAATGGAAGAGGTTGTTAAAGAATATTTGATCGCCCAGGCTAAAGTCAATGCGTTCCACCGAGCACACGAGGAGTGCTGGTTTAAAGAAAAGAAGCCTCACGGCTTTGATGTGCAGGATGCTCGTCTTGGCGGTGTTATCAAGCGTCTTGAAAGCTGCCGTGAGCGTCTTGAGGCTTATATCAAGGGCGACATTGACCGCATCCCCGAACTTGAGGAGGAACTTCTTGAGTATCCTGGTAAGGAGTACAGACGCAATTGTTACGCAACATGTATGTCGGTCAACGTACTCTGAAAAAACACAGTTTATTTGCAAGCGTGTCTTCGGACACGCTTGGTTTCTTGAAAAGGTTTACTTGGAAAGAGGATGTAAATGGAAGAAAAAAAGGTTAGAAGTAAGGGCTTGTTAAAAAGGTTTTTGCCGTATTATAAAAAATACAAATGGATATTGCTCTTTGACTTGTTTTGTGCGGCGTTGACCACCGTTTGTGAACTCGTTTTGCCGATGATAGTGCGCGATATTACTGACCGTGCCACCAACGATTTAGCTTCACTTACGGTTGCGGTCATTGCCAGGTGCGCCGTGTTTTATATTATTCTGCGTATTATTGATACCGCCGCCAACTATTATATGGCGACCGTCGGTCATATTATGGGTACCAAAATGGAGACCGATATGCGGCACGATTTGTTTTCGCATTTACAAAAGCTGTCGTTTTCGTATTATGACAGCGCCAAGGTCGGAACTCTGATGTCGAGAATGACGAGCGATCTGTTTGACGTTACCGAGTTCTCGCACCATTGTCCCGAGGAGCTTTTTATTGCGGGGATCAAGATCGTTTGCTCGTTTATAATACTTTGCACCATGAACGTTCCGCTGACCTTAATAATATTTGCCGCGGTTCCGCCGATGGTTTTCGTGTTGATGATATTTAACAAGAAAATGAAAGCGGGTTTCAGAGAGTCGCGTGTGCAGGTGGGTGAACTGAATTCTCAGGTTGAGGACAGTTTGTTGGGCATTCGTGTTGTCAAGTCGTTTGCAATGGAGGACCACGAGCAGAGAAGATTTGATAAAGGTAATGAAAAATTCTTGAAAATCAAATCCAAAGTGTATCATATAATGGGTGGATTCCAATCCTGTACAAGGTTGTTTGACGGTGTTATGTATATACTTGTTGTTGCTGTTGGTGCCGTGTTTTTGAAAAACGGTGGCATTACGGCCGCCGATTACGTGGCGTATCTTATGTTTGTCACAACGCTTATGACCTCTATTCGCCGTATCGTTGAGTTTGCCGAACAGTTCCAACGCGGAATGACGGGTATTGAACGTTTTTCGGAAATTATGGATGTTGAACCCGACGTCAAGAACCTACCCGATGCCAAAGAACTTCCGAAAGGTGACGGAGGTATTGAATTTAAGGACGTAACCTTTAATTACGGTGATAAAGGGGAGAATGTTTTAAACGGGCTTTGTCTTAAAATTGCTCCCGGTGAAAACGTTGCATTGGTTGGTCCGTCGGGTGGCGGTAAGACAACACTTTGTTCACTTATCCCGAGGTTCTACGATGTTACTGAAGGCAGTATTTTGATTGACGGATGCGATATAAAGAGTGTGACCTTGAAATCTTTGCGTGATCGGATTGGCACCGTGGCACAGGACGTTTATCTGTTCTCGGGTTCGGTTAAAGAAAACATTGCTTACGGCAAACCGGGTGCCGGTGATCAAGAGATTATTGAAGCGGCCAAACTGGCAGGAGCTCACGAGTTCATTGAAGGGTTGCCTAACGGGTATGATACATACGTCGGTGAACGGGGTGTTAAGTTGTCGGGCGGACAGAAGCAGAGGATTTCTATTGCGCGTGTTTTTCTGAAAGACCCTGACATTTTGATTCTTGACGAGGCGACCAGTGCGTTGGATAACGAGAGTGAGTTACTTATTCAACGTTCCCTTGAAAAGTTGGCCAAGGGAAGAACAACGCTTACTATTGCTCACCGTCTTACAACCATTAAAAATGCCGACCGCATTCTTGTGTTGACCGATCGCGGAATAGAAGAAAGCGGAACACATTCTGAACTTATAATTAAGGGCGGAATGTATGCCGAATTGTATAAACTTTATTCGGCTGAATAAAATATTTATATTTTAAGGTCACTCGGGTGCGGGTGACCTTATTTTATTATCCGTTTTACTGATTTTGTTAATTAAATTCATATTTTTGGGCGCTCACTTAATTTTCTTACCTAAAAAACGTAAAAATATTAAAAAACACTTGAAAAAGCAGTCTGCATATATTAAAATAAACCGATAATGGATATGGTCAGTCGAAACAAATGTTTTGACACAAAATCATAGATTTTGTAACAAATTTTCTAAGAAAATTTGTCCATATCCATTGCAATGTTTGTTGTGCAAAATCAAATTTTAACTTGATTTTGCTAAAGCCACTTAAAAAGTGGCTTGTCGAAGCGCTTTTCGACGCTTCGACAAACTACAATCATTATAATGGATATTTATATACAATGCCGTATTGGATTTTATTTCGGTGCGGCAGAATGGAGATATTTATGAAACAGTACAGTCAGATGACGGCCACCGAATTACAGGCGGAATACAACGCCGTCAAGCAAAAGTATGACGAACTTTTGGGCCAAGGCTTGAAGCTTGATATGTCGCGCGGAAAACCCGGTCCCGATCAGTTGGACTTAAGCGTCGGAATGCTTGACACGGTAACGTCTTCGACCGACCTTAAAAGCCGTGACGGTGTTGATTGCCGAAACTACGGCGGTCTTGACGGGTTGACCGAACTCAAAGAACTATTTGCCGATATTCTTGAAGTGCCTGTCGGAAACGTAATTGTCGGCGGAAATGCTTCGCTCAATATGATGTTTGATACTATTTCGCAGGCTATGACCCACGGTATGGGCGGTGAACCCTGGATGAAGCAGGGAACCGTAAAGTTTTTGTGTCCCGTTCCCGGTTATGACCGTCATTTCGGTATCTGCGAATATTTCGGTATTGAGATGATTAACGTTCCCTATACCGATGAAGGCCCCGATATGGATATGGTTGAGGAGCTTATCAAAGATGAAATGGTCAAGGGTATGTGGTGCGTACCGAAATACTCGAATCCCGACGGCATCGTTTACAGCGACCGTGTTGTAAAGCGTCTTGCTGCTATGAAGCCTGCCGCCGACGATTTCAGAATTTTCTGGGATAACGCTTACGTTATTCATCCTATCTTCGGTGAGTGCGACAAAATGCTCGGTATTTATGACGAGTGCGTCAAGGCAGGTTGCCCCGACAAGGTCATTATGTTTACTTCGACCTCAAAGATAACCTTCCCGGGTGCAGGTGTTGCCGCTATGGCCGCAAGCGATGCCAACATTGAGCGTATTAAGAAGCGTATGAACTATCAGACCATCGGTCCCGATAAGCTGAATCATCTTCGTCATGCAAGATTTTTGCCCGATATTAAGGCTGTGCGTGAGCAGATGAGCAAGCACGCCGCTAAGATGAGACCTAAATTTGAAGCGGTTTTGACCGTGCTTGACCGTGAATTGGGCGGACTTGGTATCGCACGTTGGAAAAAGCCTAACGGTGGTTATTTTATCAGTATGTTCTCTGAAAAGGGATGTGCCAAAAGAATAGTCGGTCTTTGCCGTGATGCCGGTCTTATTCTGACCTCGGCAGGTGCAACCTATCCTTACGGAATCGACCCCGATGACAGCAATATCCGTATTGCTCCGTCCTTCCCGAGCCCTGAGGAATTGACACAGGCTGCAGAGTTGCTTTGTGTTGCTACACGGCTTGCAACACTTGAACTCTTTACAAAACGGTAAACTTTTTAATGTTTTGGCCGGTTTTATGTTTTTATGATTGACTTGACGGCCAAAACAAGATATAATTATTCTGTGATTTTCTGTATACTTTGACAGAAAGCAAAACAGTAATTGGAGGTTTCACGATGAAACGCAAGGCAAAACACGTCAGCAAACCGTGGTTCTTTGTTGTAGCGCTCATTCTTATCGTATTTACTGTCTTTTCCTTCTTTGGATTGGACAACTATTACGGTGATATGAGAAACGTTTACTTCAAGGGCGCAGGAGATATCCGTTGGGGTATCGATATCAGCGGTGGTGTTGAGGCTATTTTCTCACCCGATAAGTCTGCTGACAATATCAGCGACGCCGATATGGATTCGGCTAAGCAGATCATAGAGACAAGAATGCTCTATAACAACATTACCGACTATGAGGTTTATACCGATTATGAGAATCATCAGATAATCGTCAGATTCCCCTGGCAGTCGGATGATGAATCTTATGACCCGACAGCGGCTATCGACGAACTCGGCGAGACCGCTATGCTGACCTTCTATAAAGGTGCAGACAACACAGGTGAAGTTGTTCTTAAGGGCGCTGGGGATATTGCCGGTGCTTCCTACGGCGGTTACATTACCGATGAAAAGACCGGTAAGCCCACATACGCAGTATCGCTTGAGTTGACCGATGCAGGTGCTAAGAAGTTTGCCGCCGCCACCAAGGCACAGGTTGGCAAGCAGATATCCATTTATATGGATGACGTTTGCATTTCGGCTCCTACCGTTAACGAAGCTATTACCGACGGTAAGGCACAGATTACGGGTATGGAATCGGCCGAGGCTGCCGCAGAGTTGGCACAGAAGATCAACGCAGGTTCGTTGCCGTTTGCATTGACCATTGATGATTCCAAGTTGCAGGTTATTTCGCCTATTCTCGGTTCGCAGGCTTTGCAGGTTATGCTTATTGCAGGTATTGTTGCCTTTGTACTTATCTGCATTCTTATGATCGTCCGTTATCGTTTGCCCGGTATTATTGCCAGTGTTGCATTGCTCGGTCAGGCCGGCGGTATGTTGGCAGCTATCTCGGGATTCTTCCCCGGAACCGATAGTTTTACCATGACTCTGCCCGGTATTGCGGGTATTATCCTTGCAATTGGCTTTGGCGTTGACGCTAACGTTATTATTTCAGAGCGTATTGAAGAAGAGTTCAAAAAGGGCAAGACCATTGACGGTGCTATTCAGGCGGGTTACAGCAATGCGTTCAGTTCGATTCTTGACGGTAACCTTACCAATGTTATCGTTGCCATTGTTTTGCTTGCCGCATTTGGTACTCCTGACAGCCTTTTAGGTAAGGCGTTCAGCTTCTTGTTCCCGTTCCTTTCTTCTTCGGTAACAGGTAATATTTACTCCTTCGGTTACACCCTTATCGTTGGTGTTATTGCCAACTTTGTTATGGGTATTTTCTGCTCACGCATTATGCTTATGGGTGTTTCGCGCTTTAAATTCCTGCGCAACCCCAGATTCTACGGTGCTCCCAAAGAGGGTGTCGAGGTCAAAGAGCGTAAGCAGGTTGACTTTGTTAAGTTCTTGAGAAAGACCGGCATCATTGTTGTTGCTGTTGTTCTTGTTGGTGCTATCCTCACCGGTATTTTAGGTGTTGGATTTGATATTAACTTCGCAGGCGGTAGCCGCTTTACTTATTCGTACAGCGGTGATGTTGATACCGCAGCAGTAAAGAAGGTTATTGTTGATAATCTCGGTATTACTCCCACCATCAGCGAAAGTACCGACTATTCGAGCGACTCGACCAAGTTGGTTATTTCGTTTGCAGGTGACGTGACCGAGTTGATTGACGAAGCCAAACTTGAGGCAGTTCTTAAAGAAGCCGCAGAGGCAGAAAAAGAACACGAGCATGATGAGACCTTGTCAACTGCGTCTTCGACTACTTCTTCCACCACTTCTTCTACTACATCTTCGGATGCTGCTTCTTCGACTACTTCGTCGGATGCTTCATCTAACACTTCTTCGACCGCTTCGGGTACTTCATCCTCGACTACCTCGTCTGAGGCTGAGAAGGAAGAGGTTTCCAATGAGTCGATGGTTGGTGTTCAGTCGGCTATCGGATATTTGTTGCAGAAGAACTTTAAGGACAACGGCTTCAAGTCGTTGGAGAGCAACACCGTTAACCCGACCCTTGCAGGTGCGTTCCTTGTGAAGAGCTTGGTAGCCGTTCTTCTTGCAGGCGTTTTAGTAGTTGTTTACATTGGTCTCCGTTTCCGCAAGATAGGTGGTTTCTCGGCAGGTGTTTGTGCCTTCGCCGCTTTGGCACACGATATCATTATCGCATTCTTCGCTTGTGCTATTTTCGGTCTTGATATTGATACTAACTTCTTCGCAGTTGCGTTGACCTTGTTGGGTTATTCGCTTAACGCTACCATCGTTATCTTCGACCGTGTACGTGAGAACAAGAAGTTCTTCCCGTCACTTACTGTCAGTGAACAGGTTAACAAGAGCGTCAATGAGACAATGGGCCGTTCGATCTTTACTGCAACTACAACCTTCCTTGCTATAATCAGTATTGTCGTTGTTGCAGAGTTCTTTGGTGTTACCGCACTCAGAAGCTTCGCAATTCCCATGGCTGTCGGTGTTGTTGCCGGTTGCTTCTCGTCAATGTTCATCGCAGGTCCTCTGTGGGTTAACTGGATGAATCTGAAGGCTAAGCGTCAACCTAAAGATAAAAAGTCCAAGAAGGCTAAAGCTTAATCTGAATTGAATTAAATCCCAAGTGCTTTTGAAGCACTTGGGATTTTTGTTGTGTTAAAATGAGTGATATAAAAATGCCCACCATACTTAAAGTACGGTGGGCATTGGTTTTAAATTAAATTAAAGGTTCTCGGCTTCGAACTTCTTGAGGAAGTTGACCAGAGTCTCAACACCTTCGTAGGGCATTGCGTTGTAGATAGAAGCACGCATACCGCCAACCGAACGGTGACCTTTGAGGTTCTGCATACCTGCGGCGGCCGATTCCTTAACGAACTTTGCGTTGATCTCATCGTCCTCGGCACGGAAGGTTGCGTTCATCATAGAACGGCAGTTGGGTGCAACGGGGTTTTTGAAGAGTTTGCTCGAATCGAGGCATTCGTAAAGAAGCTTGGCTTTCTTTTCGTTCATAGCCTTCATTGCATCAAGACCGCCGATATCCTTGATCCACTCAAGAACGAGCTTGCAGATGTAGATGGGCCAGCAGGGAGGAGTGTTATACATCGACTCGTTTTCGGCCATGACCTTATAGCTGCAAACGGTGGGAACAAAGGCAGGGAGGTCATCTCTCAAAAGATCCTCACGGACGATTACGATGGTGAGACCTGCAGGAGCGACGTTCTTCTGTGCGCCTGCGTAGATAAGACCGAACTTGGAAACGTCAACCGGCTCGGAGAGAATGCAGGAACTCATATCGGCTACCAGCGGAACATCACCGGTGTCGGGGATGTAGTCCCACTTGGTACCGAAGATGGTGTTGTTGAAGCAGATGTGAACGTAGTCCGCATTAGGGGTGAGTTTCAATTCTTCCTGACGGGGAATACGGGTGAAGTTCTCATCCTTGGTAGTAGCGGCAAGGTTGATCTTGTCGGAATATTTCTGAGCCTCTTTATAAGCCTTGCCCGAGAACTGACCGGTTACGATATAATCAGCAACGCCGGTTTCTAAAAGGTTCATCGGAACAGCGGCAAACTGCTGAGAAGCGCCGCCCTGCAAAAACAGAACCTTGTAGTTGTCGGGGATGTTCATTACTTCACGCAAGAGAGCCTCGGCTTCCTTGATAATAACGTCATAGACCTTGGAGCGGTGGCTCATTTCCATAACGCTCATACCGCTACCCTGGTAGTTCATCAATTCATCTCTCGACTTTTCGAGAACGGCTACCGGTAACATAGAGGGACCTGCAGAGAAGTTGTAAATACGATCGTACATAATTACTCTTTCCTTTCATAAGGGACTTTTGCCCATTTATGTAGTTAGCTGCAACGGAAAACCTATATGTTAAAAATTTAACAAAGATTTTCTGTTTGCGATGTTGATATTATAATACTTTGTGACATATTTGTCAATCACTAATATATACTTTTTATAAAAATATGTAAATATTTGTTGTATTGTGTTACAATTTTGTTCCTTGTATTATTATATGTTTAATGATATACTGTATTCGTTGAAATTTATGCTTGTATTTCAAGCGTATTAAAATGATGAGTATTTTTTTAGGTGGTTTGGATGAATTACAGTAACGTTACGGTCATAATACCTTCGTTGAATCCCGATGAAAAGTTGATGCCGCTTATCAATGAACTTTATGATAACGGCTTCGACGATATTGTCATTGTCAATGACGGCAGTGCACCTGAGTATAGAAAGTTCTTTCCCGATGAGGGAAAGTATCCTTTCTGCACAATTTTGAATCATCGCAGAAACAGAGGTAAGGGCGCGGCACTTAAAACGGCATTTAAATATTTCAGAGAGTTCCGTGAAGGCAAAGCGGGTGTTGTCACAATTGATGCCGACGGTCAGCATCTGACCAACGATATTGCCGCTTGTGTCCGCCGTATGCTCGATGAAGATCAGGTTATTTTGGGTTGCCGTGATTTTTCACGCCCCGACGTTCCGTTGAGAAGCCGTTTCGGTAACAAGTCAACCAGTCTTGTTTTCAGACTTTTCTGCGGTTTAAAGATTTCTGATACCCAAACGGGACTTCGTGCAATTCCTGCAAGATATATTGAGGAATTTATCGGTATTAAGGGTACGAGATACGAATACGAAACCAATATGCTGTTGGAGTTCAAAAAGCGCGGCATTGATTTTGCCGAGCAGACAATTGACACGGTTTATATTGATGATAACAAGACTTCACATTTCCGCCCTATCAGGGACTCGCTGAGGATATATAAGCTTATTCTTGCCTTTGCATTCAGTTCGGTCGTCAGTATGGTGGTTGACGAGTTGGGATATTTTCTGCTTTTGCTGTTTGTATTCAAAGGCAGATATGATATTGCACTTGCAACCGTTGTAGCGAGATTTATTTCGGCCGCGGTCAACTTTACATTAAACCGACAGACGGTGTTTAACGGTAAGGGAAGTATAATCAAATCCATTCTCAAATACATAGTTCTGGCAATATGCATTGCAACCGGTTCGATTCTTTGCACAAGCGGACTTGCGGCTTTGTTTGGAGCTGAGAGTGCTATCGCCAAAACGTTGATTAAGATATTAGTTGATACTTTGCTGTTCTTTGTAAGTTTCAGAGTTCAGCAGAATTGGGTGTTTGCTCCCGATAAGAAGTACAGACGAAACAGAAAAGACGTCGAAGTCGCACCTAAAAAAGAAGAAAAGAGTAAAGGAAAACAG
The DNA here is from genome assembly GCA_017629275.1 of Clostridia bacterium. Lineage (GTDB taxonomy): Bacteria > Bacillota > Clostridia > Oscillospirales > Acutalibacteraceae > UMGS172. The sequence goes on along the minus strand of JAGBXM010000144.1, from coordinate 6,839 downwards.
AAGTTGACCCCTAAAAAGGTCGTACTCAGATCTTTAGCTTGTCTGGGCACCGCAATTCTGTACCTTGTAGTTTCGATCTTCACTTTGGTGGCAGTGGTCGCTAAAGGTCCGAGTACCACTATTCGTGACGCTCTTGTTTTATCGGCTATGCAGGCGAGTGCTACCAAGTGGGTTCCCGGATTGTTTTTGTCTAAAGACCAGGTTCAGAAAATCGTTGACGGAAGTTATGTTGATTCGCAGTTGACCATTGATATGGACAGTTACGGTGACGGTACTTTGGGTGAGGACCTTGCCAACCAGGAAGAACAACTTATTGACGGAATGAAGTATATTGCCGCAAGTTATGATAACTTTAAAGCATATATTTTGTTGGTAAAGGATCCGTCGCGTGTTTACGTCGGTGCATCATCGAGTAATTTTGCGAGTGCGGTTGAAGGTAAGCGAATTTTCAATATTGCCAAGCAAGAGAACTGTATTGCCGCTATCAACGGCGGTGAGTTCCGTGATGACGGCGGTCAGGGAACGGGTGCACAACCTGTCGGCGTTACCTTCTCAAAGGGTAAATGTGTATGGAACGACGGAAGTGCGAGAACCTTTATGGGCTTTGATAAGAATAACAAGCTTGTTGTTAGTGAAGGAATGAGCAGGGCCAAGGCCGATGAACTTGGAATTCGTGACGGTGTTTGCTTCCAGTGGGGCAATCTGCTTATTGATTCGGATGAAAACGGTGTCAACCTTCATTATAAACAAGGCAATACAGGTACTGCTCAGAGAACGGCCATCGGTCAACGCGCAGACGGTACGGTTATTTTTGTTGTTACCGACGGACGTACCGCATCGAGCCTCGGTGCTACCTATAACGACATAATTGATATTATGAAGTCCTACGGTGCCATCACCGCAGGTATGTTGGACGGCGGTTCGTCGGCTATGATGTACTATGAGAACTATTTCGATAAGTACGATGTGGATAAGTCCAAGTTAGACGAGTACCAGTTAAAGGGTCTTACCAATAAGTATAAGGCATTTACGCCTCCGCGTAGGATTCCTACCTATTTTTGTATCAGCAGGTGATTTGAATGAAAGGAAAATTATCTACCTTTCATAAGGTATATATTACCGTTGTTGCGGTAATGCTTGTGTTGTTGGCGGTTGCATCGGTCGTTTTATGGTCGGTGCTTGATGCCTATGAAAAGACACGTCCCAAGCACGCTGCCGAGCAGGTGTTTGAAAATTACTTTGTCAGTATGAACCTTGGTGAGCTTTATGAAAAGTATTCGCCTGAAACTCTTTTGTTTGACAGTCGTGTAAGTATTGACAAAATGGTCAAACAGACCATCAACCCTGAGAGTCTGAGATATTTTTCGGTGGCGGTCAACGAGGATGGAAGTCAGCAGTATGCCGTTGCCTCCGATAAAAAGCGTATCGCTTATTTTACGGTTGCTATGTCGGACAAAAAAGCGGGTTACGGATTTAAATATTATCAGTTGTCCGACGTTGAGTTCTTTTTGCCTTCGTACGGTGATGTTACCGTTAAGGTTGAGACGGGTAACAGCCTCAAAATAAACGGTAACGTTGTTGATGAAAAGTATATTGTTGAAAAGGGTGTTGAGAGTGCTGTAAATAAGCATATGCCCGAAGGTGTCGAGGGTGTGACCTATGATAAGTATACCGTCAAAGGTCTGCTGATTGAACCTGAGATCACCGTTGCAACGGCCGACGGAAAGGTTAAAACGGTTAAACTTGATTCGACCGATAATTGCTATGTTGAGCAACCGATATACAGCGCCGAGCTTGAGAATGAACATAAGGACTACGTTATCACCGCTATTGAACAGTATACAAAGTTTTTGTCCAACGACGGTTCATTCGGCGGATTTTCGGGTTACCTTGATAAGAACTATCCCATTTACGGACTTGTAAGGGTCATCGACGTTGTGTGGGTAAGAGACCATAGCAGTTATTCCATCACAGAGCAGAAAGCGGAAGAGTTTATCGAGTATGCCGACGGCGTGTTCTCGTGCAGGGTTTCGATGCTTGAGACCTTGAGGCGCCCCGGTTATGCCGACCATAAAGAGCATATTGATGTAACTATTTATCTGCACAAGGTGGGTAACAGGTATCTTATCTATGATATGGTAAACAACTGATCGGAGAAGTTTTCAATGAATGTTTTTGAGTTGAAGATACTGAACTTTATTCAGGATAATTTTAAGTGCGGTTTTCTTGATTGGTTTATGCCAAAAATCACTTTACTCGGTGAGGATGGCATATTTTGGATCGCAGTGGCCGTAATATTGCTTATACCTAAGAAATGCCGAAAGGTCGGTATTATGATGGGTGTTGCTTTGCTTTTGGGATTCCTGATCGGAAATATGACTTTAAAGCCGCTGATAGGCCGTGTGAGACCTTATGATATGCCGGGTGTCGATATTGACCTTTTGGTGGGTCACTTGGGTGACAAGTCGTTCCCGTCGGGGCATACTCTGGCTTGTTTTGAGGCGGCAACCGTGCTGATGCTTAATGATAAGCGATTCGGCATTCCTGCGCTTATCGGTGCGATATTAGTTGGTTTGTCGAGAATATATTTATACGTTCATTATCCTACCGACGTACTTGCCGGTGCAGTCTTAGGTATTGCGTTCGGTGTTTTGGGTTGTTATATTGTGAATTGGGCGGCAGCAGGTTTGAGTAAGAAAAAGCGGCAGATAAATTGATATCAGGGGTATTACTATGAAAAAGATGTTGCTTATTGTTAATCCTGTTTCGGGTAAAACGAAGGCCAAGACTACACTGTTCGGTGTTGTGGAGGCATTGCAAAAGGGCGGATATATTGTTACTGTCCGACTGACCGACGGGCGTGGTGACGCTACAAAATATGCCGCTAAAGCCGTTGAAGAAGGATTTGATGCCGTTGTTGCGTTTGGTGGAGACGGCACCTTAAATGAGACAATCTGCGGTCTGATGGAAAATGAAAAGACTGTTCCGTTGGGTTACATTCCCGCAGGCAGCACCAACGATTTTGCCCAGAGTATGAAGCTGTTGTCAACACCTTCCAAGGCGGCGGCCGTAATTGCCGAAGGTGAGGCTCACCGTATTGACATTGGTCGTTTTAACGGGGAGCGTTATTTTACCTATGTTGCAGGTTTCGGCGCGTTTACACAGACATCGTATAACGTTCCGCAAGAGGTCAAAAACTATCTCGGACATTTTGCTTACGTTCTTGAAGGCGTTAAAGAGCTTGGAAGCATCCGCAGTTATAAAGCGACTATTGAACTTGATGACCGTACTTTGCAGGGAGAGTATATTTTCTTTTCGGTTACCAATTCTAAGTCGGTCGCTGGTATTGTAAAGCTTAAAGACGAGCTTGTTGACTTAAGAGACGGTGTGTTTGAGGTTGCATTGGTTAAAATGCCGCGTAACATAATTGAACTTAATAAAATTGCCACCGCCATTACCACGTCGAATTTTGAAAACGGCGGTATTGAGTTTTATAAATCTTCAAAGGTCAAGGTTATTTCCGAGGAAGAACTTAACTGGACGCTTGACGGAGAGTTTGCTTCGAGTAAGGGCGAGGTAGTTATCGAAAACGTAAATAAGGCGATAAAATTCATAAGATAACCCGAAGTTTTTTAAATTTATCTTGACTTGTTAAAAAAATAACGTTATTATTGTTTTAGATGATTGTTGTTGATTTGTGACCGTTTCAACAACAACTCGGTAAATAATACCTTAAGGAAAGGACTTTTTACTATGGCAAACAGATTTGTACTTAACGAGACCAGTTATCACGGCGCAGGCGCTATCAACGCCATCGCTGACGAGGTTACCGCACGTGGCTTTAAAAAGGCTTTTGTATGCTCTGACCCCGATCTTATCAAGTTCGGTGTTACCAAGAAGGTTACCGACGTTCTTGACAAGGTGAATTTCCCTTATGAGATCTATTCCAACATTAAACCCAACCCCACCATCGAAAACGTTCAGACCGGTGTAGCAGCATTCAAGGCTGCAGGTACCGACTGCATTATCGCTATCGGTGGCGGTTCGTCTATGGATACTGCAAAGGCTATCGGCATTATCATCACCAACCCTGAGTTCGCGGATGTTGTTTCTTTGGAAGGTGTTGCTCCCACCAAGAAGCCTTGTGTTCCCATTATCGCTGTTCCCACCACTGCAGGTACCGCAGCAGAGGTTACCATTAACTATGTTATCACCGACGATGCAAAGAACCGTAAGATGGTTTGCGTAGACGTTCACGATATTCCGGTTTGTGCAGTTGTTGACCCCGATATGATGGCTACCATGCCTAAGGGTCTTACCGCTGCTACCGGTATGGATGCTCTTACCCACGCTATTGAAGGCTACATCACCAAGGGCGCTTGGGAGATGAGCGATATGTTCCATATTAAGGCAATCGAGATTATTGCAAAGTCGCTTCGCGCAGCGGTTAATAACGAGTCCGCAGGCAGAGAGGGTATGGCTCTCGGTCAGTATATCGCAGGTATGGGCTTTAGTAACGTAGGTCTTGGTATCGTTCACTCGATGGCTCATCCTCTCGGTGCTTTGTATGACACTCCTCACGGTGTTGCCAACGCTATTATTCTTCCTACCGTTATGGAGTATAATGCTCCCGCAACCGGCGAGAAGTATCGCGATATTGCCAAGGCAATGGGCGTAGAAGGTGTTGACGCTATGAGTCTTGAAGATGCAAGAAAGGCCGCTATTGACGCTGTTAAGCAGTTGAGCGTTGACGTTGGTATTCCTCAGGATCTTAAGGAGATTGTTAAGGCAGAAGACGTTGATTTCCTCTCTGAAAGCGCTTTTGCCGATGCTTGTCGTCCCGGTAACCCCAGAGATACAAGTGTTGAAGAGATTAAGGCTTTGTACCTCTCGTTGATGTAATTTCTAAAGTTTTTTCGGTCCCGTCGCAGTTTGCGACGGGACTTTTTACAGTTTTTGTTGACAAATCGAAGTTTTAAATGTAGAATTTAAAGGTAATAAGTTTTACATTTATACTGAAAGGATTGTTTTGAGTTGTTAAAGACCTTTACGGCCACACTTTCACCGATGCTGGTAATGTTTTTGTGTATGGCTTTGGGCTTTGTTGCCAATAAGCTGAAGCTTGCACCCGAAAACACGGCTACGGTGTTGTCAAAACTTGAGAATTACTTCCTTGTTCCTGCACTGATACTTAACACCTTTATGACCTATTGTTCGGTCGAATCGATAAAGAGTGAGTACAGTCTGATGCTGTGGTGCTTGTTGGTGCTTGTACTTGCGGTGTTGATATCCTGGCCGTTGTCCGGACTTTTCAGTCGTGGCGGTTACACACGTGAGATATACAAATATGCGTTGACCTTTGGCAACTTTTCGTTTATGGGAAATGCTATTGTACCTGCAATTTTAGGCTCTGAGATGCTTTATGAGTATATGCTGTTCATTCTGCCTTTGAACATTGCGGTCTATACGGGCGGAGTTATTATTCTTATTCCTCGCGGTGAGGGTAAGAATATTTTAAAGAGTTTGCTGAACCCCATTTTTGTTTCCATAATTGTTGGCGCAGTTTTGGGTCTTGTGGGTGCTAAACCGCATATTCCGCTCTTTGTGACCAATACCATCTCAAATCTTGCGAGTTGTATGGGACCGTTGGCAATGGTTTTGACGGGATTTGTTGTTGCCGATTATGATTTCGGTAAGTTACTTAAAAATGTCAAGGTGTATTTTGCAAGTGCTTTGAGACTTTTGATTTTACCTGCGCTTTTTGTCGCCCTTCTTATCGTTCTCGGTGCTAACGACACCGCCGTCATTATGGCTTTCTTTGCGTTCGGTACACCGTTAGGATTAAATACCGTTGTTTTCCCTGCGGCTTACGGCGGTGACACCTCGACCGGTGCTTCGATGGCTATGATATCGCACACACTTTGTATCGTTACCATTCCGCTTATGTTTGCAGTTTTAAAAATGATATTAGGGGCTTGACTGTGAAGGAATTATTGAATAAGTAAATAAAAAAACCGAACTCTTTTTTGAAGAGTTCGGTTTTTTATTTGATGCTGTTAAGCAGCAGTTGAGCCATTTGAGAGGCGTCAATCGGAAGGAAACCGTGGCGGTTATTTGTATTTGAGTCGGTCGGAGGCCAGTTTGTCCTGTACTAATTTGTTGGCCATATCGACGGCTTGTGTTACCTTGTTGGAGACCGAGTCGATGGCGGTTTTTACACCTGCGGCGGATTTGGAAGAGGCGGGATTTCGCCACGGATAGGCATCGTTTTCGCCCGTGAGTGTGGCAAGCGGATCGTCGAACTGGAAGTATTTTTCGTCGGCGACCGTGTTGATAAGTTCATAGTAGAAATTACCTGCCTGAGGGGTGAGGAAGGTATTTTGCAGGTCGTAATTTGCGGGGTCGAGCCAGTAGCGGATAAAATATCCTGCGGCATCGGCATTGGGTGCGTTGTCTATGATTCCGTAGGTGCGGTGGATTGAGGATACGAGACCTTTTTCACCCTCCTTCACAGAGGGGAGATAGGTATAGCCAACGTCGTCGGGGTTCATATCCATAAAGTATCCGGTGTTTTTAAGGCCGTAAACACCGATGATGACCAGTCCGCATTTGTTCTGCTTAAAAGCGGCGGTGGTGCCGTCGAGCAACCCTTGATCACGGGCTTCGGCATACCACTGATAACCCTGAAGCAGTTTGGGGTCGTTGATGTTGCTTGAGAACTGCGCGGTCTTATAGTTGTATTTTACAAACGAGGTTCCCATTGAGTCGGTCAGTATCTTGACAGGCAGGCTTATACCTTTATAGTCGACACCAAGGGATTTTATGTCTTTGGCACATCT